>CAYRDV010000211.1:0-10457 GCA_964422885.1 uncultured Candidatus Sericytochromatia bacterium | reverse complement strand
TTTAGCTTAAAAATTAACTAACTGATTTTTTTTATCTGTGAGAAATACGGGTTAGGGGATAGGTTAAATTAGCTTGCAAGGTTATCACAATAAATAGTTATCGCTTCATTTAAAAATACAGCCAATCCAGGCTTAATATCTTCATAAAAAGCAAAGAACCTTTCATCACTGGCATACATATTTCCCAGGCCACGGAATATTTCAGGAGTACAATTATAGAAATTATCAGTAATATTTTGCCTAATTTCGGAAACACCTTCCTGAACCATTGGATCCGCAGGACCTTTATCCATATTATCAATAATTTTCTGATAAGTATTTGCTGCTTTTTCCTGTATTCTACCCCAATCTTCTTTAGTATATTTGGCAGTTCTCCTTTCACTTTCTTTGTAGGCATCAGTATGCCCCCACCTTTGCTTTGCTTCTTCAGCATACTTTTCTTTATGTTCATCGATTGCTTTCATATCAAAGCCTTTAAACATATCCTTCTTTTTCATATTTTTACCTTCCTTAATAAAATTAATTGTTTTTTCTACAGTCCTGATTATTTCTTCAAGACGTTCTCTTTTTTTAAGAAGCAGTTCCTTATGAGACTCCAGGGCTTTTTTCCTGTCAAAACCAGGACTATCAAGAATATTTTTAATTTCCTGAAGATTAAAGCCAATTTCTTTAAAAAAAAGAATCTGCTGTAAACGTTCAAGATTTTTATCAATATAGAATCTATATCCGGTATCGGATGTAAATTCAGGCTTTAATAATCCTATTTCATCATAATGGTGCAGAGTACGCACGCTTACTCCCACTATATCCGCCACTTCCTTAATTTTGTATGGCATGTCATGACCTCCATATTTATAGAATAAACTATTACGTAACGTTAGAGTCAAGCAAAAAAATTACTTCATTTAAAAATTATTTACTAATAATGGGTTTCATCAGTGATAGACTGAGTAAAACTATTTTTAATCTGAAAAAAAGAATTGAAAAAATTAGATTTATCACATATTGATTATCTATCATTTGCCAGAGATTTAGAAAATCTTAAAAGTGAAATTGATAATAATATTGATGAAAAAGATTATAAGCATCTTAGAAAAATTGAACTTTGGGGAAAAATTTGTACTTTAGTTGGCTATCTTACTGCATGGATATGTATCAATCCTTTTTCTGCTTTTCTTATTAGTCAGGGAAATGTAACCAGATGGGCAATGATTACTCATCATGTGACTCATAAAGGGTATGATAAAGTTCCCGGCATAAAAAATAAATACAAAAGTAAATACTATGCAAAAGGCTGGAGACGATTTTTTGATTGGGCAGAATGGATGCATCCTGAAGGATGGAGCCTGGAGCATAATATACTTCATCATTATCATACAGGAGAAATGGCTGACCCGGATTTTGCCCAGAAAAATGTTCAGATGATACGGAATGCCCAAATGCCAAAATTTTTAAAATATCTGATAATTTTTTTCTTTATGACCAATTGGAAACTGACTTATTATGCACCTAATACTTTTTGGTTTTTGTTACAACAAAAAAAGAAAAAGGGTAAGTTAAAAGATAATTATCTGGATTTTACAGCTAAAAAAAAAGTTTATCCCGGAGCAACAATATTTATGCCATTTTCCAGTGATGGGCTAAAATTTTGGATAAACTGCGTTTTACCATACTTTTCTTATCGCTTTGTTTTTATTCCCATACTCTTTTTACCATTTGGAACCTCGATTTGGTTTACTGTTTTATTTAATTCGCTACTAGCTGAAATTTTTACTAATATTCATTCTTTTATTATTATTGTCCCGAATCATACTGGTGATGATGTGCCTTTCTTTAAAGGAAACATAAGTGATAAAGAAGAATTTTATGTAAGGCAGGTTATTGGTTCTGTAAATTATACAGGAGGAAATGATTTAAGTGATTTTTTACAGGGTTGGCTTAATTATCAGATTGAACATCATTTATGGCCTGATATACCGATGTTAAAATATCAGGAATATCAGGTAAGAGTGGAAGAGATATGCAAAAATCATGGTGTACCTTATATAAGAGAAAATATTTTTCAACGGTTTATTAAACTTTTGGATATATTGGTTGGAAATAGCTCGATGGTTCCTGTAAAAACAAACAAAGTGTAATACAATACATTTGTATTTTTTTGAAAGGAAATAAACAAATGCGTTTGGATGGCAGAGAAAATAATCAGATCAGGCCCATAAAAATTACCAAAAATTTTTTAAATAAAGTTCCAACTTCAGTTCTTATTGAATTTGGAGATACAAAAGTGCTTTGTGCTTCAAGTTTTGAAATTAAACAGCCACCTTTTTTATTAGGTTCTGAAAAAGGTTGGGTGACAGCTGAGTATTCGATGTTACCACAATCTACCCAGCAACGGGTTGGTAGGGAAAGAAGTAAAGTTGGTGGCAGAACACAGGAGATACAGAGACTTATAGGTCGTTCTCTGAGAGCGGTTACTAATCTGGAAAAATTAAACAAATTAAGTGTAACTGTGGACTGTGACGTATTACAAGCAGATGGTGGGACAAGGACAGCATCAATTACCGGGGCTTATGTCAGCTTATCAATTCTTTTCAGAGAAATGCTTGATAAGGGTTTGATCAGTGAAATTCCATTTAGAGATTCAGTTTCAGCTATAAGTACAGGAATAATTAATGACAATATTTATGCAGACCTTAATTATGAAGAAGATTATAAAGCACAGGTTGATATGAATTTTGTAATTACTGGCTCCGGAGAATTGGTAGAAGTACAGGGAACAGCAGAAGAAAAACCATTTTCAAAAGCTTTACTTGATGAAATGTATAATCTTGCCAGTCAGGCATGTGAGAGTCTAAAAAATTTCCAAAAAGAAACTCTTTCATAAATTAATTGGTAGTGTAAAAAAATCAGTGATAGTAAAATACTATCTAACAATGGACTAAAGCCCAAGATTAGGTAATAAACTGATTTTTAACAAGGTGCTTTAGTGCCTTGCCACTTAAATTTTTACACAAGGAATTAATTAAGCAAATTCTTAGTAAACTTTAAGCAAATTTTAAGAAAAATATCAGATTAAATTCAGCAATTAGATGGATACTGGTTTGAAGGCATTATAAACATGCCTTAATTAAAACGCATTTTATGAAAAAATAGTTAATAATGGTTCTGGAGGCTTAAAAAATTTTAAGCCTCTTTTTTCTGCCCTTTTTTTCCAATAAAGGTAAAAATTATCCCTGATGCCAATATAATCATTCCCCACCATAAAGATGGATTCAAACTACCCATTACTGTTTCAGGAGTTCCATTAATCTTGTAATAAATCCCACAGCCAGTAATAATTACACCATATACAACCAAAATATAGCCAACAAGGCTCCAGATATTTATCATACCTTCATTATGTTCACTCATTATTTATATATCCTTAATTACCAGAAATATACATTTAAACCAATACACACTATTATTGAAATAACGGCCCAAAATTCAGGCTTTTTTAATAACGGAACTTTTGACAATTCAGTTATATCAGTAAGACCACGTACAAGACCAACTAATTCCTCATCAGATTTAGGTTTTGTCACCATGCTGATTCCTATTGTAAATACAAATGTCACCAGCCATGCCCACCATGCTCTCCAGAAAGTATTACTCATATCACTGAAGGCAGGAGAAATACCGATAGCTGGTATATCTATCATCTGGAATTTTAAAAGGAGGAAAAGGATTATTGATGTTGACATACCTATTATCAGTCCATAGAAAGCTCCTGGGGAGGTTGTCCTTTTCCAGAACATCCCAAGTAACATTGTCGCAAATAAAGGTGCGTTTACCCAGGAAAATATTGCCTGCATATAATCCATAATTGTTGGAAAACTTTGTGCCAGATAAGCCGTAATTATACTTCCGATAATTCCAACAATAGTTGTAACTCTTCCCATCCATACAAGATGTTCATCAGAAGCATTTTTATTAATAACTGATTTATAAATATCATAAGTCCATACTGTATTAAAAGCACTTACATTTCCAGCCTGTCCTGCCATAAAACCGGCAAGTAAAGCTGTTACACCAAGCCCAATCAGTCCTGGAGGGAAATATCTTTGAATAAGCATCGGTATAGCTGAATCATAATTTAAAGAACCATCAAGATTTTTCAGTAAAAATCCTCCTGATATATCATTATTCAGTTTCCAGGCAATAAGACCTGATACAACAACGATAAAGGGGAGAATCATTTTGAAAAATGAGGCAAATATAGGAGCCATACGTGCTGATTGTAAATCTTTTGATGAAAAAGCCCTTTGGACTACCAGAAAATCTGTCGTCCAGTAACCGAAGGATAAAACAAAACCAAGCCCTAAAGTTATCCCAATCCAGGTAACATGCATCTCATTTTCTCCCGGGGTACCAGATGTTGACCATAAATGGCTCATTGTATCCGGTAATCTTTCAAAAACTGCACTAAGGCTTCCAATTTCGCCTATTCCAAGAATTGGAATCAGTAATAATCCAAACCAGATTAGGAAAAACTGGACAATCTCAGTAAAGATTGCAGACATTAGTCCACCAAGAGTTACATAACTTGCAACAGTTATAGCTGAGGCCCACATGCAGACATTCCAGTCCCAGCCAAGAAACGTTCTTAAAACCAATGCCATTGAATAAAGGTTAATACCCGATACCAGTAAAGTCATTATCGCAAAACCAAAAGCATTTAAAACCCTGGTTTTTTCATCAAAACGTAATTTAAGATAACCTGGAATCGAATGGATTTTACTGCTATAGTAAAAAGGCATCATATACAGACCCAGAAAGATCATTGCAGGAATTGCCCCAACCCAGTAAAAGTGTGCTACATACATTCCATACTTTGCGGTTGCACCACTTAGGCCAAGAATCTCAAGCGCACCAAGGTTTGCTGAAAGAAACGCCAGTCCTGCTATAGCCGCAGAGTTGCTTCTGCCTGCTAAAAAGTAATCATCACCTGATTTGGTAAATTTATTAAGATAAACACCAATTCCTATTATTAATCCGAAATAAAGAAGAATAATTATCCAGTCAATCAAAGCTAAGGATATGTATGTTGTACTTTGCATATTTACTAAGTCTCCTGTTAAATAAAGGCTTTAATCAATTTCTATAAGGATGCGAAAATTTAAATTATCCAATTTTCATCTAAGTTTCTCTATTATACTTCGCATTTTCCTAAATGCAATCGAACGATGACTAATCTTATTTTTTTCTTCTGCTGGCATTTCTGCAAAAGTAAGATTCAATGGTTCATAAAGAAAGAGGGGGTCATATCCAAAACCTCCCGTTCCCCTGTACTCATTTAATATTTTACCTTTACAGATTCCTTCAGTTGTTTCACTGATATCCTTACCAACCAAAGCTAAAGCACAGTGAAACTGAGCATCACGTTTTTCAAAAGGAATATCTTTGAGTAAACTTAATAATTTTTCATTGTTCTTTTTTGAACTGGCATTTTCCCCTGAAAAACGGGCAGAGTATATTCCAGGTTCTCCATTTAAAATATCAACTTCAAGACCAGAATCGTCTGCAAGTGCTAATATCCCTGTATATTTAAAGACAAAATCAGCTTTTTTTAACGAATTTTCTTCAAACATTTTTCCATCTTCAATTACATCAGGACACTCAGGAAAATCTTTTAGAGTTAAAAGCTTCACATTCAAACCTGCTAAAATCTCAGCTAATTCAAGTACTTTATTTTCATTTTTTGTTGCCAGAATAATTTGTAGCATTTTATCTCTTTTAACCAAATATAATTCCTCCTGTATTTATATAATACCAATTCTCATAAATATTATCTCATAATATGGCGTATGCAATACGCCCCTACAGGGTTGGTGTAAATTAATGACGTATTATATATGCGATTTGGTATAAAACTTTTTAATAAGTAAATAAGTAATTTTTTTCACAATTAAATGAAAACTTCAGTAAAATGTTCTTATTAATATTTTTCAAAAATAAAGTAACGATGTCACCAACAATATTGTTAATCATTGCCTTGTTTAGCGCCGTGATGCACCTTAAATCAGTATATTTAGGCCCACATCAGCATGTTTACTTTTTTAAACCTCTTACAACAATCTGTATATTATTAATAGCCTTGCTAAATGTTACCAATACTCCAGATGCCCGGTTTTATAAATTAATGATTTTGGCTGGGTTATTTTTCTCATTATGGGGAGATGTTTTTTTAATGTTACCTTCAAATCGCTTTATTCATGGGCTGGTAAGTTTTTTAATTGCGCATATGTTTTATATTACAGCCTTTAGTTCGAATATAACTAAATTTATGTCACCTTTATTTATCTTTCCATATATTTTATTTGGTATTGCTATTTTCAAATTTCTTTCTCCTGGTCTGGGAAAACTTAAAATTCCGGTAATTATATATTTAATAATCATTTTAGCTATGGTAGTAATGGCAACAAACAGAGTGGTAATTCTGGGAGATCTGAGCTCTATACTAGCTTTTACCGGAGCATTTCTATTTATGATTTCCGATACAACCCTGGCAATTAATAAATTTAAAGTAAGTTTTAAATCAGCAGAATTTATAATACTTTCAACATATTATATAGCTCAAGTCTTGATTGCATTATCAATCGCTAAGATAATTAATGTTTAATTTTCATTGTAACCTGTTAACTCAACATATCCATTACCAGAAATATTATTACCTGTAATTTTTACTGCTCCTTCCCAATATATAACAGATGTTCTCAACTCCTGATTTGTCTGATAAGGCCTGATTTCAAGTGATAATTTATATTTTGGGATATTTACTTTCCAGGCTGACGGGTAAACTATACTTGTTTCAGGGCTTTTCCAATGGCCCAAAACAGTTATTTCAAAATCATTTTTATTAAGCCTGATTACTTTACCATTTTTATCTATAATGCTACCTGATGAGAATGGGTCTATTCCTCCATTTTTTAATCTTAACTGATATAACATAATTTCCCGATAATCATCAAGTTGTAGCGAAAACCAGTCCCAACCAACTTGATTCTTGTTTAAAGCGCTGGTACTCCACTCACGGTCAAGCCAGCTTAAGCCATCTACATTAAATTTTTCCCCCTGAATATTTATTACCCCATTTGTTTGCAACCTGGTTTGCGAAAAATAATAAGAGGCATTACCAAATTCCGCACTTTTTTTGCTTAATCCCTGTTCACCCTGTAATACTAAAGGCTTAAGCATTTTTACATTTAAATTTATTCCAACATCATCATTTTTGGCTTTAAGATTAACCATTCTTCCATTTTCTCTGATACTCCAGTCTTCAATCCAAACTTCATAGGGTTTTGCTTTTGCTCCGGCCAGACCTGAGCCTCCCCTGGAAAATTTTTCAGCAAAATAAAATTTTTCATTTTTTATATCACTTACTGTGAAATGGGCAAAATAAATCTGATTGGTTCCCCAGGCTGATTCTCTTTTTATTTCTTTTGAATTTATTGCTCTTCTGAATATTGTGAGCTGAAATCCATAATGCATCTTATTTTTATCATTAAGATTACCTGTATAATACCACCACTCGGTTTTAAAGCCAGGATGAGGCCCCTTATCATCAGGAAAAATAAATTCTCTGATTTTATCTGCTTTTGTAAAATTTCCGGTATTATCTGAAAGAGCTTCGACAATACTAGCTCCATATTTTTTTTCTTTATTTGAATTTTTTGAAAAAAATAAGGCAATTAGGCCAGTAAAAATAATTACAGATATTATTATTAATTTTTTTTTCATTAAATAAAATTATAATTGATCTTATTAGCTTTTCCCAATATAACAGGTTTTCATAATTTAATTAGGGATATATAATTGGTTTGAAATTTTATTACCTAAATAAGGAGATCCAAATGAGATTTACAGCGATTACACTATCGGCCCTATTGGCTACTTTTACTTTTATCCAGGCAATAAATCCGTCACAGGTGATGGCAAAAAATGATTCTAACGTAAAAGTAAAAAAGAATAGTGGTACAAAAATAACCTGGTATGGCCATGCTGCTTTCAAAATAATGACCCCTTCAGGAAAAGTAATTTTAATAGATCCCTGGATTACAAATCCAGCTAATAAAAATGGAAAAGCAGATCTGGAAAGTATGAACAAAGCAGATTTAATTCTTGTTACCCATGGTCACTTTGATCATATAGGTGATTCAATTCAGATTGCTGGTAAAACAAAAGCAAAACTTGTTTCAACTTTTGATCTTGGAAGTGCCATTGTTCAGGCTGGTTATCCCAAAGACCTGGTTGGATATGATACTCAGGGTAATTTTGGCGGTAGCCTTGATCTGTTAAATGGTGAAGTTAAGATTACATTTATACCTGCTGTTCATAGCTCAGGCCTTTCAATACCTGACAAAGGAGATATCTATGGAGGTAATCCGGGTGGATTTCTGATCAGTATAAAAAATGGCCCGTCAATTTATCATACTGGTGATACCGATTTATTTTCCGATATGTCACTCATTTCAAAATTTGCAAAGGTAACAGTTATGCTTTCTACGATCGGGGATCATTTTACAATGGGGCCTGACAGAGCTGCCGAAGCTGTAAAAATGGTAAACCCGGCCTGGGTTGTACCAATGCATTTTGGCACTTTTCCGATTTTAACAGGTACAACTGAGGTATTTTCCAAAGAATTAACTAAAAGAGGGCTTCATAAAAAGCTTAAAATAATGAAAGTGCATGAAGAATTAGCACTTTAGTAAAAAAAAAACTCTGCACACTTTAAGTCGGGGGGTGTCCAAAAAGTAAACTAATTGGATGCCCCTCTTGCTGTTCACAATGACTAATAACTCACAACTTGTTTTATAAAAAGCCTTTAAATTGCTTTTTTCTTAATTTTCAATATATATTTTTTCGCCCAAATAATAAAGTAGAATATTATATATAACTTTTTGGGGATAAAAATGAAGAATTTACCTTTAGGAATACAAACCTTTGAAAAAATAATTGAAGGAAATTATCTATACGTAGATAAAACAAAAGAAATTTTTTCACTTTTAACAGATGAAGGAACTTATTATTTCATTTCAAGACCAAGAAGGTTTGGTAAATCATTACTCATTTCTACTCTTAAAGAAATATTTTCAGGTAATAAGGAACTTTTTAAAGGTTTATGGATATATGACAAAATCGAATGGAACAAACATCCTGTAATTCATCTAGATTTCTCCGGTATTAGTTATGAATCGCCTGAGGTATTAAGAAAAAGCCTGGGAAACCAAATGATTGATTTACTTCAAAACCACAATTTACCAATTAATCCAAATAAAGATTACAAAGATAATTTTAAAGAACTGCTGAAAAAGCTTGCTGAAAATGGGAAAGTAGTAATACTAATAGACGAATATGATAAACCACTTGTAGAATTTATTGATAAACCTGAAATTGCACTTGAAAATAGAAACATTTTAAAAAGTTTTTATGAAGTAATGAAGGAATCAGATCAGTATATAAAATTTGTAATGCTTACAGGCGTATCTAAATTTTCCAGGGTATCAATTTTTTCAGGTTTGAATAATTTACGTGATATTACACTCTCTGAAAAATTTTCTACCTTATTAGGCTATACAGGTGAAGAACTTAAAAACTACTTTAGTGAGTATATTTCCAAAATGGCCGAAAAACTAAAAGTTACTTCTGATTTTCTTTCTGAAGAAATAAAACAGTGGTATAACGGTTATTCATGGGATGGAAAGAACTTTGTCTATAATCCCTTTTCAATCCTATATTTATTAATTGAACAAAAAATCAGTAATTATTGGTTTACCTCCGGTACTCCAACTTTCCTCATAAAAATGATAAAGGAATATAACACTAATATTATTGAACTTGAAAATTATGAAACCACCGAAAGTTTATTTGAATCCTACGATATAGACAGAATGAATGTCCAATCATTACTTTTTCAAACCGGATATTTAACTATAAAAAAAGTAAAAGAAACATCAATCAGGCTTAGAAAATATATTCTCTCCTATCCGAATCTTGAAGTAAAAGAATCTTTGCTTGCACATATTTTATCAGGCTTAACAGATAAGTTTAGCAACGAATCCGAAATTATTGTTATCAATTTAGCCGAATATCTGAAAGAAAATAATATTGATGGCTTTTTTGAACAGTTTAAAGCTATTTTTGCTTCTATACCATATGATATTTTTATCAAGGAGCGGGAAGCCTACTATCACACGATAATTTACCTTATAATGACACTATTAGGTATCCATATGAAGGTAGAGGTTCATACCAATAAGGGTCGCATTGATGGAGTTATTGAAAGTGGTAATCATGTTTATGTAATGGAATTTAAGCTTGGTGAAGCCCAAAAAGCGATGGATCAGATTGAAGCAATGAACTATCATGAAAAATATCTTTCTTCTGGTAAAGCTATAAGCATTATTGGTGTTGGATTT
>CAYRDV010000210.1:0-10469 GCA_964422885.1 uncultured Candidatus Sericytochromatia bacterium | reverse complement strand
TTATTTACCCTTATTTTTATCAAGCCATTCCTGTAACAACTTAACTTCATTTTCCTGGTCTGTAACAATATTTTCAGCCAGTTTTTTCATTTCTGCATCTTTCCCGTTCTTTTGTTCTGCTTTTGCCATATTGACAGCTCCCTGGTGATGCATAACCATCATTGAAGCAAATACATAATCTGTTGAGCCTGCCATCATCATATTTTTCATCATATTCATACTATTATTCATAGGTTCACTAAACTGAGAATAAAGGGAAGTAAAAGAGCCCTGATTATTTTTATCACCAGTTTTTACAACCGGGTTTACAGTTGAGCAACCATAAAACATTAATGATAATAATACTAATGAAACTGATTTTTTTATTAAACTTTTCATACAAATTTTCCTTTTACCTTAACAAAACAGATATTGCCAGTAAGAAAACCAAGCCCTGTAATTTTATGAACATAACCTCTCCAGTAATATTTTTATGAGAAAATAATAGTTTAGCTCAAAAGGTATTACATTGATATTGATCAATTTTTAATAAAATTTAAGATAATTATTAGAAATGGTTCCAGTAACTGGAACATTAATTTTAAATGACTACTTTTTTAATAAATTTACCTAAAAAATTAAGAAAATATGTAATGGATATAGATCAATTTTTTAGTTGATAATCCTTAAGGATTTAAAAAAGTTTCTATTGTTAAATAAAAATATAAGGTGATTTTTATGACATTAAAAAACTTTTTGAAAAAGAAAAAATAGTATTTGTTTTAATAATTCTTCAGGTAAACATAATTTTTAAGAAAAATATAACAAAAGGAATAATTTATGAAAAATTTATTTATTTTTAGCGGAAGAAAACTTGATCTTATGGGTCTTACCTTAGCAGAAAATATTTCTAAGGTTGATGGAGAATTAGTAAAAGTTTTTCTGATGGAGGATGCTGTAAATTATGCAAGAAAATCTTTGCCCGAAGCTTATAATAGTTTTGAGTCCAGGGCAAACAGAATCCTTGATAACGGAAATGAAGTAAATGTATGTGATACCTGTGTCAGTAACAGAAATATCAGTAAAGATGACATAATTGAAGGAATTAATATTGGTTCACTGACATCCTTAACAGAGTGGTCAATATGGGCTGATAAAGTTTTTAATTTTTAGGAACATAATTACTTCACCGCTAAAAGGGTTTAATTCTGATTCATCAGCTCCGTTATTATGATTTATTTAAAAAAAGTAAGACAAAAATTACCCTATAAATTTTGTTTTTCATAATCCCCCAGTTATTAACAACTACATTTAAAAGATATTACCTTTTAAAAAAAATAAAATTGATTTTGATCAACCTTTTAGTTGTTAATTATCATCCCTTTAATTTATTAGTATTTGTATATTAACAATAGAAGTTTAAATTAATTTTTAGATATTTTATAGATTACAGCGACTGGAATGTTAAAAATAGAAGTTTTTTTATGAATAAATGGATTTTTAGTGTTATTTTAATATTAATATTTTTTGTAAATATGCCCCAGATAGTATTAGCAAAAGATAATTTAAGTCTTAATGAATTAATCAGCGAAGCAGTAAAAAATAATTCCGAAATAAAGCAAATAAGCAGCAAGTTGGATGCTTCCAGACTAAGGGAAGTACAGGAAAAGGCCCTGGAAGATCCACAGTTTGGCTTTGGTCTGATGAATATTCCTCTTAATATTCCTGCGTTCGGTACGGAAATGATGACAAGTGGTGAAGTTTTTGTTTCCCAGATGATTCCTTACCCGGAAAAACTTACTTTAAAAGGCAGAATGGCAGGTATTATGGCTGATATTGACTATCAGATGCTGCTCTCAAAAATAAATGAGATTAAACGGGAAATCAAAATGGACTACTTTCAACTTTTCCTGGTTAACAGACAGATTGAAGTAGCACTTAAGAATAAGCAGATTATAAAGGACTTTGTAAAAATTGCCGAAACAAAATATATTGTTAATCAGGGAACACAGCAAGATATATTGAGAGCCAATGTTGAACAATCAAAACTGACACAAAAACTGATTGGTTTACTTCAACAGAAAAATAATCTGAAAATCAGGCTGGCTTACTACCTTGGTACTCCTTCAGCCATAATAAATGGTGAACCGGGGAATATAAAACTTTCTAAAATAAATTATTCATTAAACCAACTTGAGGAAATCACCCGTGTTAACCAGCCGGAAATAAACATGGCCGAAAAAAATATTTATTTAAGGGAGACAGAAAACCGCATGGCAAGGCTGGAATATATCCCTGATTTTGATTTTATGCTCAGTTATGGCTTTAAGCCGGAACGGGCGGATATGATATCAGGGCGGATAACCATCAATTTACCGGTCTGGTATAAGGATAAACAGAATAACAGGGTAAAAGAAACAGAAAACCTGATTAAAGCAAATACCGAAGGTTTAAACAGCCGGAAAAATGAAATAGTTTTTACTCTTCGCAGTCTGCTTAACCAGATTGAAAGCCAGGAAAAAATCTATCAGTTAATCACAATTGGAACCATACCACAGGCCGAACAATACCTAAAATCAGCTATCAGTGGTTACTCTGTCGGAAAAATTGATTTTCAGGCCTTACTGGAAAGCTTGATGACTCTTTTGGATTATGAGATAGATGCCAGCATGAGCCTTGCTGAACATGAAAAAGATATAGCCGAGCTTGAATTTATGACCGGCAGAGATTTAGTAAAAAGGTAATTTTATGAGTAAAAAGTTAAAGATAACAATAATAATTTTATTTCTGGTTTTAATACCGGCTGTATATTTTATCGTCAGGGCAAATGATAAGAACGAATTAAAGGTATTGGTTAATGATTATACAGGTCACCAGGAAACAAATCCAAAGGAAAAAGTTAAAAATGAACATGAAGGCCATAACAAGGTTGTAGATCCTGAAAAAAATATACTTTCAGTTAGAAAGGAAACAGTTGATTTAAAGGATATAAACCTATCACCTTCACAGCAGGTAGTTGCAAATGTTGCCGTAGATACGGTAAAGGTTAAATCTTTAAGCAAAGAAATAAATACGGTAGGGAAAATTACTTATGATGAAACAAAGCTCTTTCACGTTTCTTCCTGGATAGCTGGAAGAATAGACAAAATTTATACCAACTATACTGGGATGAAGATAAATAAAGGGGACAAAATGCTTGAAATTTACAGTCCCGATTTGGTATCTGCCCAGCAAGAATATATCCAGGCCTATGAATCATATAAGCAACTCAGAGATAATTCATTTAAAGAAGTTGGAGATTCAGCCGAATCCTTACTTTATGCTTCCAGGCGGAGACTTTTACTTTTGGGTGTCAAAGAATGGCAGATCAATGAATTGGAAAAAACCCATAATCCTCGAACAGTTGTTCCGGTTTACTCAACAGCTACCGGAATTATCGTCAGTAAAAATGTACAGGAGGGTCATTATGTCGAAACGGGTGCTCCTTTATTCGATATTGCTGATTTGTCAATAGTCTGGATGGAAGCCAGCGTTTATGAATACGAAATGAAAGATATCAGGGCGGGTCAGTTAATCGACATAACTACAGAAGCCTATCCTGAAGAAACCTTTAATGGAAAAGTAACATTTGTTAACCCTGCATTAGAAGCTGCTACCAAAACAGTAAAGGTAAGAGCCAGCCTGATAAATTACAACCTAAAACTTAAACCGGAAATGGTGGTAAATGCCAAATTTACTGTTAACCTTGGTCAGCAGATGATTGTTCCAAGGACAGCAGTTCTGCTGACCGGAGATAAACCAATAGTCTGGATTGAACAGAAAAAAGGAATATATAATCCTGTTGAAGTAAAGGTGGGTAAACCAACAAGTGAATACTATCCTATTCTTTCCGGCCTGAAAAAAGGGCAGAATATTGTTGTCTCAGGTGGATTTTTACTGGATTCGGAAAGCCAGATGAATACTACAAATCCACATGCCGGGATGAATATGCCTGGAATGGAAAAGGGAAAAAAGCCTGAAAAAACTGAAAATATGGGAAATATGGAAATGTAGGTGAGGCTAAGTGATAGATAAAATAATAGAATTTTCCGTTAAAAACAGATTCATAGTCAGTTTAATAATACTCCTGCTTACGCTCTGGGGTGTTTGGGCAATTTATAAAACGCCTGTAGATGCTATACCAGATTTAAGCGAAAACCAGGTAATTATTTATGCCGATTGGGAAGGCCGCAGCCCACAGATTATCGAAGACCAGATTACTTATCCATTGGCATCAAATTTACAGGGTTTACCGGGAATAAAAGCTGTTAGGGCAGCTTCAGCTTTCGGGTTTTCGATGATATATGTAATATTTGAGGATAATATTGATGTTTACTGGGCAAGAAGCAGAGTGCTGGAAAGGCTCAATTCCTTAAGAGATTCTATGCCTGCGGGAGTTACCCCGGTTTTAGGGCCGGATGGTACAGGTGTTGGTCATGTTTACTGGTACACAGTTGAAGGTAATAACTATGACTTAGGGCAGTTAAGAACAATACAAAACTGGTATATCCGTTATCAGTTAAATTCTGTTCCGGGTGTAGCAGAAGTTGCCAGTATTGGAGGTTTTGTCAAGCAATACCAGGTTGACCTGGACCCGAATAAAATTTCTGCTTACAAAATTGATTTAAAAATGATAACTGAAGCTATCAGAAACAGTAACCAGGATGTAGGAGGTAAATTACTGGAAAGTAATGATAGTGAATTTCTTATTCGTGGTCTTGGGTATATCAGAAATATTCAGGATATTGAAAATATTATTGTCAGTTATGATGAAAAAGGAATTCCGGTTTATATAAAAAATATCGGGTTTGTTCAGCTTGGTGGAGATCTTAGAAGGGGTTTACTGGAAAAAAACGGCATTGGTGAAGTTGTTGGCGGCATTATAGTAATGCGGCAGGGAGAAAATGCCAAAGCGGTTATTGACCGGGTAAAAGAAAAGATAAAAGAGATTTCTGGAGGGTTGCCTCCTGGTGTAAAAATAGTAACAGCCTATGACAGATCAGAACTTATTGAAAATTCTATAGATACTTTAAAAGAAGCACTTACCGAAGAAATTATTATTACCAGTATAGTTATGCTAATATTCCTGGCTCACTTTGGCAGTTCAATGGTAATTATCATTGCTCTCCCTTTATCGGTAATTATTTCTTTTATTTTCATGAATTATTTTCATATCAGTTCCAACCTGATGTCTCTTGGAGGAATAGCAATTGCCGTAGGTGACCTGGTGGATTCTTCAATAGTGATGACAGAAAATGCTTTAAGGAATTTGTCTGAAAACAAAGATAAAAAGCCATATACACAAATTATTATAGAATCAGCCCAACAGGTAGGAAAACCTATTTTCTTTTCCCTTTTGATAATTGTTATTTCCTTTGCCCCTATATTTTTATTGGAAGGGCAGGAAGGCAAACTTTTTTCACCGCTTGGTTTTACCAAAACATTTGCCATGATTGGTTCTGCACTTCTCTCAATTACTTTAGTGCCAATACTTATGGTTTTTCTTTTAAAAGGAAAAATTTTACCTGAAGAAAAAAATCCTGTGGCCCGTTTTATCAGATGGTTATATATTCCTGTTCTGAAAACTGCTTTAAGGTTCAGGTGGGCTACTATAGGGCTGGCAGTGGCTTTGGTAATTCTTGTTTATCCTGTTTATAACAAAATTGGCAGTGAGTTTATGCCTCCACTTGATGAAGGCAGCCTTCTTTTTATGCCTACAATGCTTCCCAATGTAACCATTACCGAAGCAAAAAGAGTAGTCCAGATCCAGGATAAAATTATCAAAGCACATCCTGAAGTAGAATATGTTCTGGGAAAAATCGGTCGGGCTGAAACTGCCACCGACCCGGCTCCTGTAAATATGATTGAAACCATAGTTCTGTTAAAACCCAGAAACCAGTGGAGAGCAGGGATAACCAAAGCCGATATTATCAAAGAATTGGATGATAAGCTTAAATTTCCAGGTGTGGCAAATGGCTGGACACAACCGATTATTAACCGGATAAATATGTTATCTACCGGAGTCAGAACCGATCTTGGTGTAAAAATATTCGGAAAAGATCTAAAGGTACTTGGTGAACTTGCTTCCAATGCAGAAAAGATATTACAGACAGTTCCCGGAGCAGTTGACCTCTATGCCGAAAGGATTATTTCCGGAAAATATATTGATATTTATATTAACAGGCAAAAAGCAGCCAGATACGGTGTAAGCGTTATGGAAATTCAGGAAGTTATCGAAAGTGCGGTTGGTGGTATGAATATCACAACTACAGTAGAAGGAAGGGAAAGGTTCCCGGTAAGAGTTCGTTATGCCAGGGTATACAGAAGCTCTACAGAAATTATCCAGCGTACTTTTGTTAATTCACCGAATGGCCCGATCCCCTTAACACAGTTAACAGATATAAAATTATCTGATGCAGCCAGTATGATAAACTCTGAACAGGGTTTCCTGCGTTCAGTAGTGTTTTTAAATGTAAGAGGTAGAGATATAGGCAGTTTTGTAGAAGAAGCTAAAATAACTTTAAGTAAAAATTTGAAATTACCTTCCGGATATTATGTTACCTGGAGTGGCCAGTATGAAAACCAGATTAGGGCAAAGAAAAAATTACAAATTGTTATTCCAATTGTTTTACTTTTGACTTTTATGTTCCTTTATTTCACCTTCTATTCAATAACTGATTCGCTTGTAGTAATCCTTTCTATACCGTTTTCACTGGTGGGTGGAATAATCATGGTATATTTTTTAAAATATAATTTTAGCGTTGCTGTCTGGGTAGGTTTTATTGCATTGATTGGAGTAGCAACAGAAACAGGTGTACTGATGCTTTCACGCCTGAATGACACATTAAATGAAAAACTGGACAAATTGGGAAAGATTACAAAAAAAGATTTATTTGAATCGGTTTTTGATGGAGTATCTTTAGTCAGAGCAATAGCAATGACCGCTTTGATCAATATGGTTGGATTAATGCCTATAATGTTAAGCTCAGGAACGGGCTCAGATATAATGAAACCACTTGCGGCTCCTTTGGTTGGCGGGGTAATTTCATCAACTATCCTTGTTTTGATTGTTATTCCGGTAATTTTTTCTATAATCCGGGAGCATTCGCTAAAGGCTGAGGGTCGCTTTGTTTCAGACGAAAATATTATTGAAAAGGAAGAGAGTAAAGTATGATAAAAAGATTGTTTTCCATATTTGTTGTATTATCTATGTTGTTTAATTTTCAGCTTTCAGCATTTGCCTCGGAAATGCAGGAAAGTAATGAAACTTTTAGGATAAACCAGAATTTTAATAATTTTCTCTTAGCTGAAAAGCTGGACAATACTGTAGTTAAAATCTTTTCTCCGAATGAGCAGAACCTTGATTTGTTGATCGGGGTGATTCTTTCGGTCGTTCCTGGCTTCGGTGTAGGGCATTTCTGGCTGGGTAATAATGATGATGCATGGTTTTTCTTAAAGCTGGATCTTGTAATGCTGGCTTTACCGTTTGCCATTGCTCTTGTTTCTACAATATTTTCAAGCTTGGGACTGGTCAAAGCTTCTACCGGGGAAAATATGGCTGAAGGGATAAATGTTTTTAATATCCTGGGACTGGTGGCCTGGGCAGCTTCTTTTGGGGTAAAAATCTGGGAAGTTGGTTCGGTCTGGCGTTTTATCAACGAGAGCAGGACTAAAAAAACCAGTATAAAAATTACCCCCCAAAGAATTGAAATTTCGGTTTTGAATTTTTAAATTGAAAAAAAACGTAAAAACTAAGGGGAAGCGATTCTCTTAGCTGAAAGGCTTATAAACAGGATATTTCAAAAAATGAAGATATAAGAAATAGAGTTTATGAAGGGATAAAATGAATAAAATAATAAAAAATCCTTATACAGGGGTACAAATTCGCTTTGGGGTTATGGGTTCGGCCAGTGCTGAAAATAATCCGGTATTAGTGGAGAAATGCAAAAATCTGGGAAGTGTAATCTGATTGGTGTATTAACTGGTAGTGGTGGAGTAGCAGATGAAATTAAATCCCTGGCAAAATTATCTAAAAATACGGGTTCTGTAGTGTTATACAATCCTGACCCGGAAGTTTTAATCAATGAACTTCTGGAAAAATATAACTCCGGGGAATATATTTGTCCCTGTAATCCTTCAGCTCCTGCCAAAGAACAAATTAAGAGTTGTGGTTGTTAATATTAATTTATAAAAAAGGAATATTTTTAAAGATTACAGCAAATAGAATCATATTTTATTGATTTATATCATTTTTTTCTAAATTTTCTTATTTATAATAAATATAATAAGTATTTTTATAATTTATATAAGGAAAATTCAGTGAAAATATTTGATTTATTAAAATTAGCAACTTTTATTATTTGTCCTGCCCTGTTATTCATTAATAGTTGCTCTTTGGTAAAAGGTAATCTGCTGAATAATACTGAACTAACGGCCTTTTATTCCGATAATAATTTTTCTAATCAATTACCGGTTCCCGAAATTGTAAAAGGGTCTAATGTCAGTCTGACTACACAGAGGACAACTTCACCAGTAAACGGTAATAGTATAGGTGTTTTGGGTTATCATAAAGGCATACTTGGGCCGACAATAGTTGCAGAAAGAGGAGAGCAGGTAAGCATAAACTTGAAGAATAATTTGGAGGAAGAAACGAATATTCACTGGCATGGCCTGATGATCCCGGCAATAATGGATGGTCATCCTGAAAATATTGTAAAATCAGGCGATAGTTTTAATTATTTGTTTAAAGTTGACCAGAGGGCCGGTATGTACTGGTATCACCCCCATCCACATAAAAATACCGCAAAGCAGGCTTATCTTGGTTTAGCCGGTGTCTTCCTGGTAGCAGACCCGGAGGAAAAAAGATTAAACTTACCTTCAGGTTCTAATGAGGTTCCCCTGGTGATTCAGGATAAAAGGTTAAATGGCAGCAGTCTAACCTATAACCCTAACCAAAATGATATTATGACCGGGTTTATGGGAAAAGATATTATTGTAAACGGGGTTGCCTCACCGGTATTAAATGTTTCTACCCGGTTTTACCGCCTGAGAGTATTAAACGGTTCCAATTCCAGAGTATATAATCTGGCCTTTAGTAATAATTCTACTTTTACAATTATCGGATCAGATGGTGGTTTATTGGCAGCACCCGAAAAAATAAATTCATTAATGCTTGGGCCCGGTGAAAGGGCAGATATTCTGGTTGATTTTTCAGCGTATAATACAGGTACAGAAATATATTTGCAGAGTAATCCTTTTTCAGGCAGTGATGCACAGGGAAAAGAAACCTTTAAAATAATGAAATTTAAAGTTTCGGTAAGAGAAAATAATAATTTCATTCTGTCTTCAGTTTTATCTTCGTATAAACAAATACCAGCTTCCGCTGCCACAAAAACCCGGAAGTTTGATATAAAGGGAATGAATATGCCTGGTGGTCACGGAAATATGGGTAATATGATGGGTGGTATGGGAATGAATATGCCGATGCACACAATTAATGGCAAAACTTTTGATATGGACAGAATTGATGAAACAGTTAAGGGTGGTACAACTGAAATCTGGGAATTTGATAATACCCAGGGAGACGAAATACACCCGATGCACCTTCATGGAGTACAATTTCAGGTTCTTGGCAGGAAGGGTGGTAGAAACGGATTAATATCAACTGAAAAAGGTTTTAAGGATACGGTTTTGTTAATGCCCCGTGAAAAAGTACGGGTAATTATGACCTTCCCAGATAATAAGGGAAAATTCCTGGTACATTGTCATAACCTGGAACATGAAAATGATGGTATGATGCTCAACTTTTTAATAAATTAAACAGTTTTAGCTATTTTTTCCATAACCCGGTGCGAATCACCGAACCGGCATAGGGCATCACAATTACTTCTTAATTCTGAGAATAAAATATAGTGAATCAGGGTATTACTGTTTTTTATTGATGGCCTGGTAAGCTGTATTACAACTTCTTTTTCCCGGTTATCCGGGACAACCAGGAATAAATTTTTATCATTATCCCTGAAAGAATAGGCCAAATCGGTAAGCCTGAGAATACCCGAATAAATTGAGGTACTTTTTTCTACTTCAAAAGCACTGACTACTTTATTTGTCCCTTTTTCAAACCAGATAATATCAATTAAGCTGATAGTATTAAAAGTATCTTTGTCTAAATCCATCTGGGGAAAGGAATCCAGGCTTAAAAAAGAAAATTTATTATCCTTAAATGATCTGGAACGGTCGTTTGACGCAGCAATTACATCATAACCAAGAGCTTTACCAATTTTTAAAAGATGGTACTGCATTTCCGAATGCAATTCTTCTTCCTGTTTTTCGCCGGTTACTTCTTTATGCCTTTTTTGTACCTGCTTTAAAAGTTTTTCCATTAATTAATCAGTTAAAGATTGTTTATGTCCGACAAGAAAATTTTTAATACCGATTAAAAAAAGAAAGCC
>CAYRDV010000209.1:737-10507 GCA_964422885.1 uncultured Candidatus Sericytochromatia bacterium | reverse complement strand
AACTCCTACCCCTGAACCAACAGCAACGCCAACGCCTGTTCCAACCGCATCTCCATCATCTTCAGGTAATAGTTAAAATTCAAGAGCGAGTCAGTGGCTTCTACCGCTGACTTGTTTTATAGATTACCATTCTCCTGTATTGGGCATAGAAACCCAAGGTTCCTGGGGTGAAAGAGCTTCTCCTTTTTGTAGTAATTCAATAGAAATATTATCCGGTGATTTTATAAAAGCCATATAGCCATCCCGGGGAGGACGATTTATAATAACCCCTTCTTTCATTAATTTATTACATGTTTCATAAATATTATCTACCTCATAAGCCAGATGACCAAAGAATCTTCCAGTCGTATAAGACTCTTGTTGATCCCAATTATGGGTAAGCTCTATAGTCGGTTCTCCAATTGATGTAGCCAGAAAAACCAAAGTGAATCTTCCATTTTGACTTTCTTTTCTTCTAATTTCTATTAAACCAAGTTTTTTTACAAAAAAATCCAAAGCTTTATTTAAATCCAATACCCGGATCATTGTATGTAGATATTTCATTTTTTCTCCTTAGGTAACAATTTTAGATACCAAAGCCATTTTTATATGTGTAATTATTTCTGATAAAATATAATTACTATTCAGGTGTTTGTCAATTTTTGTAAAGACCACATAATCTGATTCTTTAGCAATAGTAATAATCATTGAATCTCTATTATCGTTTATTTCTAATAATTCCATACTAGTGACTTTTTTTGGATTATTTTTGTATTTAAATTGCAAAAATAATTTTTATTAGAAAATTATACATTATATTAAGTAAATAGAAGTGTTTAGATGCGTTTAGGATAGAAAAAACTTGAAATAAATTAAAACATCATATAAAATTGTAATAAATTGGAGAAAATTAGAAAATTTGATTACACCTCTAATAAAATGGAAGTTATTAAAATTAGGGAAATGGATAAATACAATATACTTATTATAGATGATAACAGGTACATACTGGAGTTTTTTAGAATTTTATTTGAAAATGAGTCTGAGTATGAGCTATTTGCATTTTCAGACCCAATAGCTGCATATGATTTAGTATTAAAGGTTGGTTTTCATATAATTTTCCTGGATTTCTATATGCATCCTATAAATGGTGGGGATCTGTGTAATATGATCAGAAATTCCCCATTAAATAATTTTGCTTATATTATTTGTATTACTGGTGAGCATAACAAAGAAAAACAATTATCTATTTTCCAGTCGGCCCCTTTTGATAAATTTTTGGTAAAAGGAGTTGATGATGGTCTGATGATTGCTGAAAGAGTTAAGGCCATCATCAGGAGAGAAAAGAAAAATTATGTTAAAAATGAACCACATATTTTATTAAAAAAAGATTTTAAATATTATCTTGGGGAAAGGGAAATCCCTTTGACCCATACTGAGTTTGAGATTTTAAGAGTACTGGCTTCCAACCATCAGGATTTTTATACTTCAGCAATGATTAGTGAATTATTAAATAAAAAATTACCGGGTGAAATTACCAATTCTTCTACTATCCGGGTTCATATAAAAAGTATTAGAGATAAGCTGCAAAATATTGATCCGGTTAGTGAATTTATTATTACAATCCCAAGGAAGGGTTATGTCTTGGCAAATCTTTCCTGCTCAATCAATTTTTAAATGTCACATATATTATTTAACGGTTTTACAAAAAGAAGTCTGCTTCTAAAACAGTTGGTTACTGATGTTTCGACTTCGCTGGTTGTTTAGCTAAGTCGAAGTATGAATTTTTGAGCAGCTTTTCTGCTTTAAGAATTATATAGTAAAATATGTAAAATAGTAATTACATAGATAATTTATAAACTAAATAAGTAAAATATACTATAAATAGATAATTTATATATAAATATGATACAATTAAGGAATGTTGAAGAGTTACAAGTATAGAATCTACCCTAATAAACCTCAAATAAGTAAGCTGGAAAATACTCTTTCGATTTGTAGAACTCTTCACAATAATGCTCTTGAACACAGAAAGATAAGCTATAACCAGCATGGAAGGTTTGTCACCTATCAGGAACAACAGAATGCTTTACCAGAAATCAAGACATTATTTCCCTGGTATAAAAATCCTTATTCCCTTGTCCTTCAGGATGTTCTTCACAGGGTAGATAAAGCCTTCACTAATTTCTACAGAAGATGTAAAGATTCCTCTTTAGAAAGAGTAGTCTCAAAAATCCCCTTTTTGAAAATTGTGATTATAAGGGAAGCTTTTTATAAACTATGATTGATTTTCACGTCCATTTTTTTCCTCACAGAGTTTTTAATGCAATCTGGAATTATTTTGAAAAAAGTAGTAATGATTTATGGAAAATAAAATATAAAATTTTTGGTCAGGATTTAATCAATGAATTAAAAGCTAATGGCATAAAACGTTTTACTACCCTTGTATACGCCCATAAACCGGGTATGGCTGATTTTTTAAATGAATTTATTTATGATATATTAAAACAATTTCCCGAAGTGATACCATTTGGTACTATTTTTGCTGGAGATGGAGAATGTCGAAAAACGGCAGAAAAAATCTTTTTACAATATAATTTTACCGGAATAAAGCTCCATCCTTTTGTCTCAAAAGAAAATGTAGATGATGAAAGATTTTTTCCTGCTTATGATATTATGGAAAAAAATAAAAAAATTTTGGTTTGTCATCCGGGTTCTGCTCCTGTATATGACAAAACCGATGGTGCCCTAAGGATTGAAAATATCTTAAGGAATTTTCCCAGGTTAAAAATTGTTATTGCTCATTGTGGTGCTTTTGAATATGGGGATTATACTAAAATTTCTGAAAGATTTGAAACTGTTTATTTTGATACAGCAATGAACTGCACTCATACTCCAGTATTTATTAATAATTGTCCAGGAAAAGATTTTTTCTTACATTTTCAGGATAAAATTTTATTTGGCTCTGATTTCCCGAATATTCCCTATAAATATTCGAATCAAATAGATTCAATCAAAAATTTGAAACTGGGAGATGAATTTGAACAAAAGGTTTTTGGTGCTAATGCTTTGAAACTATTATCCTTATGAGTAAAAATTTAAATCTGCAATGAGAGTAAATTAATAAATTTCATCCTTTTTATGCCCCGCTTCTGGAGTTTAACTAAAATTGCAAATAACCATAAATGTTATAATTAAAGAAGACTGATTAAAAAATTTATTATCTAAATGAAACTTGGCCTTTTACATATGAGAACGGCCTCTTTTGATAAAGGGGTTCAGGTTGCACCTAACGGGGTTGGTTATCTGGCCTCTTATGTTGAGCAATATCAAGGCCTTGAAGATATTGAAATTGAAGTATATTTTGACAAGCTAATAGAGAAAAAACCTGATATAATTGGCATTTCAACTGTTTCAGAAACTTATCCACTGGCTAGAGAATATGCAAAAATAATTAAATCAATTAATCCAAAAACTTATGTCTTCATAGGTGGTCCTCATATTACTGCTTTACCGGAAGCATTGGACAAAAATTTTGATGCCGGTGTACTTAGCGAAGGGGAACAGCAGTTTGGGGAATTAATTTCACTTATTCAAAATAATAATTATCATCCCAATAGTTTGAAAAATATTCAGGGAATTGTTTTTCGTGATGAAAACAGCCAGATTGTAAATACTGGTAAAAGGGAGTGGATCAGTAATCTGGATATGATCCCCCCTCCTAAAAGAAGTTTACTGGCAAAAATATCGTTAAAAGCAAATGATGTTCCCTTTCAACAATCAATAATGACAGAAAGAGGGTGTCCTTTTAAATGTGAATATTGTACTGCAGTGGCTTTTTGGGAAAATATTCGCTGCCATTCTCTTGAAAGAGTGATGTTAGAATTAGAAGACATTATCAGGAGTTATCCTGCACAAAAAATGATTACAATTTCTGATGATCTTTTTGGATTAAATAAAAAGAAACTTAGAAAACTTGTTGATTTAATTAAAGGAGAGTCTTTTCATAAAAAGGTTGGTTTTGTTGTCCAGACCAGAGCCAGTTGTTTTAATGAAGAAGTTTGCTCAATGCTTGCTGAAATGAATGTCAAGGTTGCCTGTTTTGGTTTTGAGTCATCAAATGATCGGGTTTTAAAATTTTTAAAAGGAAATGGTAAAGCAAAAGATAATCAAAAATCAATTGATCTCTGTAACAAATATGGAATAAGTGTTTTGGGAAATTTTATTGTCGGTTCTCCTACTGAAACCGCTTCTGAAATGGCAGATACTTATTGGTTTATCCGCAAAAATCTTGACAGGATGTGGCGGGTACATTCATGTGTTTCTACTCCATTTCCAGGAACACCCTGGTGGGAATATGCAAAACAAATGAATGTTGTTGATGATAATTTTGACCGTTGGGAAGTTCTTAATTTATGTTTTAACTCAAAAGAAACTGTTTATATAAATGATCAAGTTCCCAAAAATGAATTCGGTAAAATTCTAAACTCTTTTTATGAAGTTACGGTACCCCAACTACAGGCTTCTGCTAATGAAATTGATATGAAAATAATGTATGATGAATTTGCCAAAAGCCAGCTGGCAAATATTGCCAGAACAATTGATAAGCAGGGCATCAAAATTTTAGAAATAAGCGGGATTAATCCAACTATAAAACCTTTTATACAGCGTTCAGAAATAGTATCCAGGAAAATTTTTAATGGATATGCTGAATTATTACCTGATAATGAGTCTTTTGATTATATCCTGATTCCTTATAGTCTGGAAATGCTTAGGGAGCCAGTAAAATTTCTAAAAATGGTTAAAAAAATAATTAATGAAAAAGGTAAAATTTTCTTACTTTGTTACAATATTGCAAATATTATTATTCTAAATGATTTAATAAATAATAACTGGATTGTAAACTCATTTGGAATAAGTAAAAAGGAAAATCTAAATTTTTATTCAGCTAAAAATTTACAGGAAAAATTAAAGACTGAAGGATTTTCTGATATTAGAATTGAACGTATTCCCTTACAAAATGATGGCCATCAGGTTACTTATAATTCCATAATAACCGAGATTGATAAAATTATTCCACAAAAAGATTTTATTAATGAAATAAATATTGCTGCATTTTTTATAACTGTTACCAATAACATTTCTTCCCTTCAAAAATATCCCGAATTAGCGACTGTTTATCAGGAAACATAATCTTCAAAAATTATTTGGTTTGAAAAATTTGTTATTATTATTTTAAATTTGTTTTGAAAAAATTTATGGGGTTGTCTTGAAAGAATTTTTATCTGAAGCTTTAAATACTGCATCTGTAATGGGTGCAGAATATGCCGATATCAGAATTGAAGATCTGAAAAATGAATATATTTCTGTAAAAAATAATAAGGTTGAATATATTAATTACTCAGAAAGCCTTGGCTTTGGTATAAGGGTTCTTGTTAATGGCTGTTGGGGATTTGCCAGCAGTTCAATAATTACTATGGATGAAGTAAGAAAGGTCGTTTCTCAGGCAATCAAAATTGCCAAAGCCAGTGGAATGGTAAAAAAGGAGAAAGTCAGGTTATCCAGAACCTCTGTAATAGTTGGTAAATATATTTCACAATATGGTATTGATCCTTTCAGAGTAGCATTAGGTGAGAAACTGGAACTGTTATTAAAAGCAAACGAAATCATGACTTCATATAAAGAAATCAAAATGGCTGAAGCCAGTATGACCTTCTGGAAACATACAAAATTATTTGCCAGCAGCGAAGGAGCAAATATTGAACAGGAATACATAAAGTCCGGTGGTGGAATACAGGTTATGGCAAAAAATGATTCAGATATGCAGATACGTTCCTATCCGGCTAATTCTGGAGGGGATTTTCGAAACAGCGGTTATGAATTTATTAATACTTTAAAATTAAAAGAAAATGCTGATAGAATTTCTCAGGAAGCAATAAAACTTCTAAGTGCTGAGCAGTGCCCTTCAGGCCAAAAGACAGTAATCATTGATAGTAATCAGTTAGCTATTCAGATCCATGAGTCAATAGGCCACCCTGCCGAGTTTGACAGAGTTCTTGGTACAGAAGCAAGTTTTGCCGGGACTAGTTTTTTAACTATTGATAAATTAAATAAACTAATCTATGGCACACCAATAGTAAATGTATTTGCTGACGCAACAATTCCATATGGATTAGGTTCTTATGCTTTTGATGATGAAGGAGTTGCTTCAAAAAGAGTCCCTCTGATCCAGGAAGGGCTTTTTACTGGATACCTTACATCAAGAGAAACAGCTACTTTACTTGAACAGGAAAGTAGTGGAGCAATGAAAGCAGCAAACTGGAATTTTTTACCCCTAATAAGGATGCCAAATATTAATCTTGAACCGGGTGACTGGAGCTTGGAAGATTTAATAGCAGATACAGAAGATGGTTTATATCTTTGTACAAATAAAAGTTGGAGTATTGATGATAAACGCTGGAACTTCCAATTTTCAACTGAAATAGCCTGGGAAATAAAAAATGGGAAACTGGGAAAAATGTATAAAAACCCTACTTATACTGATAACACTGTTCATTTCTGGAATTCATGTAATGCAATTTGTAATGAAAAATACTGGCATTTGTGGGGTATACCAAATTGTGGCAAAGGGCAGCCAATGCAGGTTGGACATGTTGGACATGGGGCTGCGCCTGCAAGGTTTAATGATATCAGGGTAGGGGTTCTAGATTAATATATGTTAGGAAAAGATTATATTTTAACAGGGATGGAAAATATCCTAAAACAGGTAGATGCTGAACAAGCTGAGATTGTTTATACCTTTAAAGATCATCAGTTAACCCGGTTTGCCAATAATGCCATACATCAAAATGTAGCCGAAAGAGATGTTAGCCTGACTATCAAAATTGTTAACGGTAAAAAAGTTTCCTCAACATCCCTAAATTCCATTGAACCGGAAGTGGTTAAAAGAGCGATAAAAAGACTTTCTGAAATGACCCGGTTTCAACCTGACGATCCTGATTTTGAATCATTACCCCCTCCTGAATCCTATACTGAAGTGGCAACTTTTGATCAGGAAACTGCTGAATGTTCACCCGAAAAACGAGCGGAATTTGTGAAAATAATTACAGATAAAGCTGAAAAATTTCAGGTTAACGCTTCTGGTCAGTGTAGTACATCTACAACAGAATTAGCAATAATTAATTCTTTAGGAATCAGAGCCTATAATGTATCAACCGAAGCAAACTTACTTACTATGGCAATTGAAAAAATGGAAGGATTCTCAAATCTTTTATCCCGAAAAATTTCTAATATTGATCCGTTTATTGTTGCTGAAGAATCAGTTTCCAAATGTGTAAATTCACGTAATCCTGTTGAGTTAAAGCCGGGTACTTATACAATTATTCTTGAACCACACGGGGTTGCCCAGTTAATAGAATTTTTATGCCTACAAAATTTTAATGCCAAAGATTATCTTGATGAAAGTAGTTGTATTACCGGAAAGTTAGGACATAAAATAACCGGAGAAAATATAAGTATTTATAATGATCCATTTGAGCTTGATGGTTTACCAGCACCATTTGATATGGAAGGTTTACCTAAAAAAAAGGTAACTCTTATCAAAAATGGTATTGCTAATGACCTTACTCATAATTCATATACTGCAAATATTATGAAAACTGTTTCCAATGGTAATCAGATTGGGCCAACATATAAAGTTCCTTATCCATTAAATCTGACAATGGAAGCAGGAAGTAATTCGCTTGAAAAAATGATTGCCAGTATAGAAAATGGAATTTATATTACCAGGCTAAATTATGTAAATGTTGTAGATCCGATTAATACTATCCATACTGGATTAACCAGAGGTGGTACTTTTATGATAGAAAATGGTAAAATCACTAAGCCTGTTTATAACCTGAGATTTACAGAAAGTTTTCTAAAAGCCCTTAACGAAGTAAGTATGATTTCAAATTACCAACGTTTAGGTGGTGAATTTTATGCACCAGTTCTTTGCCCTGCTTTGAAAATAAATAGTTTTAAATTTACAGGTTCTGCTAAATCAGATACTTAGTCTTGAACAGGATTACACAGATTAAAGGATTGGCAGGATTATTCATCCTTTTTATAAAATTTGTTACGCTACTTCAGGTCTGCCTTTGGAAGCTAAAAAAAAGAAATGTTCAAAAATCTTTTTGCATTTCTCATTAAAAACAATCCTATCATAACTATCCGGTAAGTCCTTGTCCAGAACATCCATTATAACACTTTCAACTTTAAGTCTGGTTTGGGTGTCTTTATACCAGTCCTGAACTAAAACCTTTGGCTGTTCTTCCAGGAGCCTTTTTAGTAAATCTTTGGCAGCCAGTTTAACAGACTGTTTTTCCTTTTCAGTGAGCTTTTCTTTATAAAGTAAATCAAATATTTCCAACTCTTCTTCAGAAAGACCTTCCTTGATATGCCTTTTTTCTTCTTCTTTTAGCTCTTCTGCAAATTTCATTAAATCTTCAAAATAATTTTCCGTAATCATGCCACCGGAGTTATATCTGTCAATAATATCTTGAAGCCTTTGGACAAAATCAATCCTGTTAACATTTTTATTTAGCATTTTCTGGAGCTTATCTTCGATAAAAGCTCTTAAATCACTTATTTCAATATGTTTGTACTTTGCTTGTTTATATTCAATTCTTAATTTATCAAAATCCATTTTACTTAAATCAAGAAGATTGCCAGCTTTAATTTCATATTTTTCAGATTGAATAGCCAAAGAATATCCAGTATGATTGCTCATTATACTTTGATCCAGTAATGCAGAAATCTTTAATTTTGCAGAATCAAGATCTCCTCTTTGGGCATTAACATCTACCACGCCACGAAGATACTGGAAAACCGATACTATTTTATAATCCGATTTTTCTCGTACAATATCAGGTTTACAAGCCTCATATAAAGCATTAATGGTATTATCATAAACAATAAACTGCTTTTTGTAATCCTCTTTTTTTTTCCAGCTTATCTCTAAATTCCTGAAAACATTGTAATAATCAACAATTAAACCGTTTACTTTACCAGGGGAAACCCGGTTAGCTCTGGCGATAGTCTGCATTAAAGTATGATTTTTCATGGGTTTATCAAGATAAAGGGTTGAAACTGTTGGTGCATCAAAACCTGTAAGCCACATTGAACAGACAAATACAAGATGTAAAGGATGTTCCGGTTTTTTAAAATTATCTTCAATATCCTGCCCATTTTCATCAAGGATATTTATCCGTTTTCTATGAACAATAATATTTAATCCCTGTTTTTCAAACTTTTAATTTTCACCAGCTTCCTCACTCACAACTACAGCCATTTCAACTTTTTTCATATATTGGAGGATTTCATTTAACTCTGATTTTTCTTTTTCACTCCGGGTAGAAGTAATCTGCCTTCTAATATTCCTTATCTCTTCCTGCCAGTATTTTTGAACTTTATCATACATTTTTACGGCAGTGAATTTATCAACAGAAATTACCATACCTTTTCCCTTATATCCTCTTCTTGGGAAATGGTAAACAATATCTTTGGCAATTTTTTCCAGGCGATCATCCCTTTTGATAACTTCTATTTCTTGGGAAAAGTCCCTTTCCACTTTTTCTCTTTGTTCATCAGTCATGTTTTCATCTTCCAGAATTTCAGCAAGCTCTTCATTTAAAGTATCATTTTGGAGCTGGACTTCGGGAACCCTTTTATCATAAAATAACGGAACTGTTGCTCCATCTTCTATAGATTGAGCAAAGTTGTATTCTGAGATATATTCACCGAACCAGGCA
>CAYRDV010000209.1:0-727 GCA_964422885.1 uncultured Candidatus Sericytochromatia bacterium | reverse complement strand
AGTGGAGTACCAGTAAAAGCAATAAATTGAGCATTAGGTAAACCTGCTCTCATATTTTCTGCTAAATCCGCATATTGAGTTCGGTGGGCTTCATCAACAATAACTATAATATCTGACCTATCAGATAAAATAGGATATTTCTTACCCTTAGGATATCTAAACTTTTGAATAAGAGTAAAAATAAATCGTTTATTGGTTTTCAGAAAATCCCTTAATTCTTCACTATTCTTTGGTCTGGACTCCTCTCCCTTTTTCACGGCCTCCATAAACAGGAAATTCTTATAAATCTGTGTGTCCAAATCGTCCCTGTCAGTTACTATCAGAAAGGTAAAATTTCCTTGAAACTTCCGAAAAATCTTTTTGGAAAACATTACCATCGAAAAACTTTTACCGCTGCCCTGAGTATGCCAGAATACACCTAATTTACCATTTCTGGTCTCTCTTTCAGTAAAAGATTGGATTGCATTATTTACGCCAAGAAATTGATGATTTTTGGCTGTAACTTTGAAATATCCGTCTTTATGGAAAAGGATAAAGTTTTCAATATAATCAAGAAGGTTTTGCTTTTCACAAAGTCCTAAAATTGTATGTTCCAGGCTTACCTTTGCTTCCTTTATTTTTTCTTTATCAATAACTTCTTTTTCACTTTCCATTCTCAACCATTCGCTAAAGTGTTCCCATTCAGAATTAAAGCTACCTATTTTTGTTTCCAGACCATTTGAAAAAA
>CAYRDV010000208.1:7280-10571 GCA_964422885.1 uncultured Candidatus Sericytochromatia bacterium | reverse complement strand
AGCTCTTCTTTTAATACTTTTTGTTCTTCTTCATTATTTTTAATCTTTTTTCTTGCTTCTTGTTCAAGTTCATTTAATTTATCACAAATTTCCATAAAAGCTTTTAGAAGTTCTGCATATGCCTTTGAAGAAGATAAAACCGAAGGCAGTTTAGATTCCTCTCCAGATGTCTCTTCATCCGAAGCGAGCTTTATATTACTAATTGTTTTGAATAATGTTAAAAGCGAATTAATTTCTTCTTTTATATTGTCATAATTACCTGATGAAAGCTTATCACTGATTTCAAATAAAATACTTTTTTGAACAAACTGGTTAGTATTGTATGAAGAATAAGATGCAGCTAAAATCCCGCTTAAGGGGTTATAGTTCTGCATAGGATTAGGGTTGTTATAGTTTTGGTTCACAATTTTTTCCTAAAAAAATGCCTTAACTTAATAATAGAACAAATATTAAAAAATATTTTTAAGAGAATAAAATAGAAGGAATAAAATATAATTAAAATTTTTTTAAATGTTCTGATCTTAATCAATAATTAATTTTTTGTTCTGTTTTATAATCAAATTATTTTAAATTTTATTAATTTCTAAAGAAGTTTTAAATAAAACTAAATAGAGTTATTGAAAAAAAAATGGTATGCTAAAATTATAATTAGAATCGTTATTAACTATATAATATAGAATTTCATGATTTTTGGCGAGCTATAAATAAGAAATTTCAGGAGAAATTTAAATGAAAAATACTTTAAAAGCTACTTTAAGTATTTATACTGCTCTTGCTCTTATAACTTCCTGTACTAATAATATTCCCAATAACTCAAATTATAAAAGCGATACCCTTACTAATTCTACTAATCTTGTTAGTAAATATGCTATTAGAGGAAAAACTGATTTTTCAGATAAGTTAAAAAAGACCCCTTTTTCTACCAAATCAACTATTGGCCAGGTAGGAGACAGAGCAACAGTTTCCTTATTATTCTCACCTGATCCTGGTGAAGCAACTCCTAACAAAACAATAGCTACAGGTTTAACAAATGCTTCAGGGGATTTTTCGATTATCCCTACTCCTGATTTTATACCTGTAAATAATAAAGTTTATATTCTTGAGGCCCAAAAAAGAGTCGGTGCAATAACAGGTCCGGCTGGTGTTTATATCATAACAATCAGAACATATGTTAAATGGAATGGAACTGGCTGGGATAGTATTACTGATCCTCCTATTATGATTAATTCTAAAACAACGGCATTAACTATAATTGATAATTATGATACTAATATAATACCTTCAGAAACAATAGGGACCATAATTGGTGGTAATCCAACCGATATTGGCTCTCCTGTAAAGGTAAGTGCTACTACTATTTCAGATCTTACAGTACTTGTAGATAACACTTTAACTCAGGATGTTGATCCGGTAAGGAATATTTCTTTTGCAAATAATAATTACTTTATAAACAAAGAAGCTAATCATGCTGCAACTGCTGTTTTAAATTCCAGTATAAGTTGCCCTGGTTGTAATCTAAAGTATGCAGATTTAAGCAATAAAGATTTTACAGATTTAGATTTTAACCTTGCAGATTTTACTGGTGCGAATCTAAGTAATTCTATTCTAAGAGGAGCTAATCTTGTCGATGCCAATTTTTCAAATGCTATTGTTGTTGATACAAATCTGACAGGTGCATTTATTAAAAATGCTCAGTATAGTATTTATCCCGGTTATGATATATGTGGCAATGATTCGATCAGTTTGTGTAATAAAGGGTTTGTTGTAAATACCTATACTACAGGACAACAAAGGAATGTTTCGGTTGCTGCTGATAATGCCGGAAATTTTATAATAGTTTGGGAAACAATAAATTCTGCTGCTGGTGCTGATCCAAACATTTATGATGTATTTGCCCAAAGATTTGATTATCATGGTGAGCTTGTTGGATCTGAATTTAGAGTAAGTGCTGATACAGCTCATCAAAAAACTAATGCAGATGTGGAAATGGATGCTACGGGAAATTTTGTTATCACTTGGACAAACAAAGGTAAGGATGATGAGTCTGATATAACCGGTTCTTTAGGTATATATGCAAAAATGTTTGATAATAACGGAGACGTTAAAATTCCTGATGGTTGTGCTTCAATTTCTGGTTGTGACCCTGCAACGGGAGAGTTTCTTGTAAATTCATATATTACAGGTACTCAGGATCATTCAAGTGTTGATATGAATGCCAGTGGTAACTTTGTTATTACCTGGGATAGTAATAATACTTTGGGTACCCAGGATGGTTCCAATGAGGGTGTCTATGCAAGGAGATATAACAGCTCCGGTGTTCCTCAAATACCGACTACCTGTAATTCACCTGACTGTGACTCTGTATCCGGAGAATTTCATGTAAGTACCTATACTACATTTGCTCAAAAAACTCCTCAGGTTGCGATGGATATAAATGGAAATTATGTTATAGTCTGGCAAAGTAATCAGGACCCTCCTCCTTCTGCTCAACCTGGTGATCCATATATTTCTACCTATGGAATATATGGGCAGAGATATAACAGTAATGGAGTGGGTCAGGTCCCAACCGGTTGCGGTACTACAATTCCTGTATGTGATGCCATTACAGGTGAATTTCGGGTTAATTCCTATACAAGTTTTACCCAATTTAACCCATATGTTTCGATAAATGATTCCGGGACTTTTTTGGTTACCTGGCAAACTGATTTAAAAAATGTTACCGGGCCAAATTTAAATGCCACAAATGGGGTTTATGGCCATAGATATGACAGTTCTGGTGCTCTTCAAACTCCTACAACATGTGGTTCTACTCTGAATCATTGTTCAAATTCAACAGAGAAGCTATTTAGTAAAAATTATTCCAGTGATACAAGTCGTGTACCAAGAGATCCGGTTACTGTTTTACATAATAATGGTAAAGTTGCCCTTATATATGCAGAAAAGGATCAGTCATTTGAGGGTAATGTTAATATGTATATTAAAGAACTTAACTCGACAAGTGATTTTATTGGGACTGGTTCCCAAACATTTAATTCCGGTTTTCAATTACAGCTAAATGATGATGCTACCTTTGGAGAGCAGATTCAACCTGCTGTGGCAATGGATGCAGGTGGAAATCTGATAATAGTATGGGAAGATCATCCTGGCAATTCTAATTTGACAGATATTGTTGCCAGAAGATATAGAACGAATTTTTAAAATGAATAATAAGGTTAATATCAAATTTTAATTAAACCTTAAAATTTGTTCCTGACGATAATTAAGTACTACCAAGTAGCATTGAATACGATA
>CAYRDV010000208.1:0-7270 GCA_964422885.1 uncultured Candidatus Sericytochromatia bacterium | reverse complement strand
AGGGAGTAAAAGTAATGAGAAAAGGAATAAAGGTAACGGTTAGTATATATACTATGCTTGCTTTACTGACTTCTTGTGCTGTTAATGTACCAAATAATTCAAATTTAAAAAATGAAAGTAAAATAAATTCTGGTGTTTTCAATAAATATGCGATAAGTGGTAAAACCCAATTTCCTGCTGGTAAAAACTCATTATTTTCCAATAATACGCAAAGAATAGTAAATACCCCAAATATTCTTTTTAAATCAGGAATAAGAAATCAGGAAAATAATCATAGACAACAATTCAAAACAAAAGCTACTTTTGAACAGGTAGGAGCCAGTGCAACTGTATCCCTAATGTATTTACCTGATGATCCAGTTAATCCAAATGTTACTATTGCTACTGGTGTTACTGATGCTTCCGGTAATTTTTATGTAATACCGTATGATTATATTCCTGTTCATGACAAGATTTATGTTTTGGAAGCTTCAAAAAGAATTGGTGGAGCAGGTAATGCCGTAATTTCAATGAGAACTTATATTCAGTGGGATGCTACGAACTTTGTCTGGAAGAGTATGACTTACCCTGATTTATATATTAATAGTAAAACAACTGCTTTAGGTATTATAGACAGTTATGAAAGCGATTTATCTCCTGAGCAGACTATTCATAGTATAGATGTATCAGGGCCGGGTAGTGTACCTGATAATCTTATTGGTTCGACATGTACAACAGGTTGTACTGTTTCAACTATCACTTCCGCAAAAGTTCTGAGTGTTGCTGCACTTGTTGATAATTTATTAACTCAGGACGTTGATCCTCTTAGAAATATTTCTATGACTAAAACCAGTAAAACTCTTGTTGGCTCTGTAACAAACACTGCAACAATTTCTCCAAATACAACAACTATTACAGCCGCACCCAGTATCGGTACAAACTTTTTAAGTGATTTACAAATTGGTGATGAAATAAAAATATCTCAAACTGTTGCCAGCGTTTACCATGAGGATATCGTAAGAGTTGTATCAATCGCAAGTCATACCAGTATGATAACAACAACTGTTATTAATGCTAATAATTTACAAGGTGCTGGCGGAGCCAGTCTAAAAACAGGTGCTTCCTACTTTCTTCTTGAAAAAAAATATTATATAAATACTGAAATTAATCATGGCCTTAGTGCTTTGAATTCAGGCCTTAATTGCCCAAGCTGTGATCTTTCAAATGAAAATTTAATAAGTAAAGATTATAGCGGAAAAAATTTATCATATGCAAATTTTTCCAATTCAAACCTATCAAATGCTAATTTAAATGGTGCTGATCTTACTGGTGCTAATTTTACCGGTGCCAATCTTTCAGGTACAACCTGGTCAGATGGAGTGGTCTGTCAGAATGGTTCTGTTGGAGTATGTTTACCTTCTATTATTGGTGAATTTCATGTTAATACATATATTACCCATAATCAGAAAGAATCATCAATTGCCATGGATAATAACGGAAATTTTGTTATTATCTGGGAAAGTTATGCACAGGATTCTCCGGGAATAAATGATTATGGTATTTATGCCCAAAGATACAATAGTATTGGTATACCTCAGGGTTCTGAATTTAAAGTTAATACTTATACCCGAAATTATCAGTCACATCCGGCAGTGGCGATGGATAATACGGGAAATTTTGTAGTTACCTGGGAAAGTTATACTCAGGATGGTCATGGGTTTGGAATATATGCTCAAAGATATAAATCTAATGGAGCTACAAATGGAGCTGAGTTCCTTGTTAATACTGAAGTATTGGATTACCAGTCACATCCGGCAGTGGCGATGGATAATACGGGGAATTTTATTATAGTTTGGCAAAGTTATGCTCAGGATGGTGCTGCCTATGGAATATATGGTAAAAAATATAATAGCTCTGGTACAGCAGTAACGCCAACAGGATGTGGTACTACAATTCCCGGCTGTAATACTGATCCTACAGAAGGCACTTTCGCTGAATTTTTAGTTAATACTTATACTACAGATTTTCAGGTAAACCCGGCGGTATCAATGGATGGAAGCGGAAATTTCATTGTAACCTGGGAAAGTTATAGTCAGGATGGTGATGGGTATGGCATATATGCTCAAAAATATAATACTAATGGTTCTCCTTCAGGTTCCGAATTTTTAGTTAATACTTACACGACAAATTTTCAGGCATCTCCTACAGTAGATATGAATGTAAACGGAGATTTTGTAATATCCTGGCAAAGTAAAGATCAGGACGGAAGTGATTATGAAGTATACGCTCAAAGGTATAACAGTAATGGAGTCGGACAGATTCCAAGTTGGTGTAGTGGTGCCCCTACGTGTAATGCTACCACAGGCGAATTTCCTGTTAATACATTTACCGGCCTTGCTCAGAAAAACCCCTCAGTATCTATGGATAATACAGGCAATTTCATTATAGCTTGGCAAAGTTACCAGGAAAGTGCATATACAATTTTTGCCCAAAGATATAATAGTTCTGGAGATTTAATAATACCTTCCCCATGCGCTTTTCCAACCTGTGATCCTTTAACAGGTGAGTTTATAGTTAATACTACCACGACTGATTCACAGGCAAGCCCATCAATAATAATGGATAGCACAGGAAATTTCATTGTTACCTGGCAGAGTTATGATCAATATTATGAGGATAGGTATGGTGTTTATGGTAAACGGTATAATAGTTTAGGTGAAGAATTATAAGAGACAATAGGTTTCTTTGTTATCATAATAGCGGAAATTTTAAATTAACATGAGAAAAAGTATAAAAGTTTCAATTAGTATTTATACAATGCTGGCTCTAATTACTTCCTGTACCAGTAATATACCAAATAAATCAGATTTAAAAAATGAAAGTTATAAATATTCTCAAATTATTAGTAAATATTCAATAACCGGCAAAGCTGTATTTCCTAAACAATCAGCTCTTTTATCAACTGTTCCGATAGCGAAAATGAGTAGAACAAAAGAAAATATAAGTTTTAACAACAAAATTTCTATAAAAGCTACTCTCGAAGAAGTAGGAAATAAAGCCACAATTTCTTTGATATATCCTCCAGATGCTGGTGGTGGTAATGCGAATGTAACAATTGGAACAGGTCTAACGGATTCGAGTGGTAATTTTACAGTAAATCCTACTGTTACTTTTAATCCTGTAACAAATTCAATTTATGTTTTGGAAGCTTTAAAAAGGATCGGGGCAGCAGGTAATGATGTAATAACAATCAGAACTTATATAAAATGGAATGGTTCTGGTTGGGATAGTATGACCACTCCTGGTTTATTTATTAATTCAAAAACAACAGCTTTAGCAATAATCGATAGCTATGATGGTTCTATAAGTTCATCACAAACTATAGGAACAATTGTTATTGATACACCAGATCCAGGAAGTAACCCTACAGCTGTTGGCTCAGTGAGTGTTGCCACAATACTTGGGGTTTCCGATTTAGTAGATAATTTATTAACTCAGGATGTGGATCCTCTTAGAAACATTTCTTATGCTAATAGTAAATATTTTGTAAACAGAGAAGTAAACCATTCAAGTAATGCACTTAATGCAGGCTTGGATTGCCCTAACTGTGATCTTAAAAATGAATCTTTAAGCGGAAATAATTATGCTGGTTTAGATTTATCATTTGCGGATTTGACAAATGCGGATTTGACAAATTCTAATCTGTTTTTTACTAATCTTACCAGTGCTACTTTAACAGGAGCTGATTTTTCCGGGGCAATTTGGACTGATGGAAGCCAGTGTTCATCAGGTTCAATTGGACTATGTAAAGGTGAATTCCGGGTTAATACTTTTATAACTGGCATTCAGGCATTACCATCAGTAGCAATGGATAATAATGGGAATTTTGTAGTTACCTGGCAAAGTTTTGATCAGGATAATCTGGGCGATTATGGTATATATGCCCAAAGATATAATAGTATTGGAGTAGTTCAGGGCTCAGAATTTAAAGTTAACACATATACTATTGATTTTCAGTCACACCCTATGGCCGCTATGGATAGTACTGGAAAATTTGTTATTGTCTGGAATAGTTATGGTCAGGATAACTCTGACGGTTATGGTGTATATGCCAAAAGATATAATAGTAATGGCGTTGTTCAAGGCTCAGAATTTAAAGTTAACACATATACTATCGATTCTCAGGCTAATCCTTCAGTAGCAATGGATAATAATGGGAATTTTGTAGTCACCTGGCAAAGCTTTCAGGATGGTAGTGGTTATGGGGTATATGCCAAAAGATATACTTCAACAGGTGCAACAAGTAGTACCGAATTTCAGGTTAACACTTATACTACTGATTATCAGACACATCCTATGGCCGCAATGGATGGCACAGGAAATTTTGTTATTGTTTGGAGTAGCTATAATCAGGATAATCCAGGAGGAAATGATTATGGAATCTATGCTCAAAGGTACACTTCAACAGGTGCCACAAGTGGTACTGAATTTAATGTTAACACTTATACTACAGATTCTCAGTCACGACCCTCAGTAGCAATGGATAATACAGGAAATTTTGTTATTGCCTGGAAAAGTAAAACTCAGGATGATGGAAGCCCCAGTGATTATGGAATCTATGCTCAAAGATACACTTCAACAGGTGCCACAGCTGGTACTGAATTCAGGGCAAATACTTTTACAACAGTTCAACAGATAAACCCATCCGTAACAATGGATAATACAGGAAATTTTGTTATTGCCTGGAGTAGCTATCAGGAAAGCGCTGATGGAATTTATGCTCAAAGATACAATAGCTCTGGTGTTCTTCAAAGTAGTGAAATCCCGGTTAATACATATACTACAGATTCTCAGGCTAATCCATCAATAGTAATGGATAGTACAGGAAATTTTGTGGTTGTCTGGAATAGTTATGATCAGGATGGAAGTAACAAGGGAATTTTTGCTAAAAGATATAATAGTAGTGGTTTCGAACAGTAATTTGAAATGACTAAATATTTTTTGTTATCATGATAACGATTTATAATCAATATGAAAAAAGGCCTTAAAAAAACTCTACATTTATGTATTATGCTTGCTTTGTTGAATTCCTGTGTAGGTAATGTACCCAATAATTCCAATTCAAAAAGTGAAAGTAATATTAATTCTGAAACCCTTTATAAATATGCGATAAGGGGAAAAGCAGAGTTTCCAACCCAACCCCAGACCCCTTCCCTTGGTCTAACGCCCAAAGGAAGGGGAACGAATAATTCCCCCTTTGAAGGTGGCAAGGGAGATGTTCTTAAAGTCCCATCCATACGGCAATCCTGGAAATCTTTAAATCCTGGAAATCCTGTTTCAGAAGGGGAGGGTTATAAAACAAAAGCAACGCTTGGACAAGTAGGAGATAGAGCGACAGTATCTTTGATTTATCCACCAGATGCCAGTGGTGGTAACGCAAATGTAACAATTGGAACTGGTTTAACCGATGTTAATGGAAATTTTACAGTAAATCCAACTGTAATATTTAATCCTGGAATAAATAGTATTTATGTTCTTGAAGCTAGCAAAAGAATAGGTACTTCAGGTAACATAATGATGTCTGTCAGGACATATATTAAGTGGAACGGGTCTGGTTGGGATAGTATAACTCAGCCCTCAAATTTGGGTGTTTTTATTAATTCTAAAACTACTGCTATTACTATTATAGAATCATATGATAGTTCTGTAATTCCTAATGATACTATGGGTAAGGTTGATATTTCACAAGAACCAAGTGTAGTAAGTAATATAGGGTCAGTAACCAGTACTATTATTTTGAATGTTGCTGCATATGTTGATAGTCTTTTAGGACAAAATCAGGATCCTATAAGTAATATTTTTTATCTGAATAATAAATATTATGTGAAAAAACCGGCAAATATTTCAGTCCAAACTTTGATTGATACCAAAAACTGTCCTAATTGTGATCTTAAAGATGAAAATCTTAGTAGTTATAACTTAAGTAATGGAGATTTAAGTAATTCAACTTTAACAGGTGCAAATTTTCAAAATGCTAATTTAACTGATTTAAATTTAACAGGTGCAAATTATACAAATACTAATTTTACCGGTGCTACCTGGACAAATGGAAAAATTTGCGGCTCAAATTCTGTTGGCTTTTGTAACCTTGAATTCAGAGCAAATACTTTTACAACTGATAATCAATCAAACCCGGTAACTGCAATGGATAGTGATGGTGATTTTGTTATTATATGGCATAGCTATAATCAGACCGGAGATGCTGATGCCGGTGTATATGGTCAACGTTACAATACAGCGGGATTTGCTCAGAGTACTGAATTTTATGTTAATTCATTTACTTTTAACTTTCAGTATTTTCCTTCAGTAGCAATGGATAGTGATGGTGATTTTGTAGTAGTATGGCAAAGCAATGGTCAAACAGCGGATACAGGATATGGGATATTTAGTCAGCGTTTTAATTCAGTTGGAGTATCTCAGGGTTCAGAATTTTTAATTAATACATATACTACATCTTCTCAGAAAAAACCAGCAGTAGCAATGGATAGCACCGGAAATTTTGTTGTAGTCTGGCAAAGTTATGGGCAGACTCTTCTTCCCAGTGGTGTAGATCAGGGATATGGTATATTTGGCCAGCGTTATAACTCATCAGGAGTAGCCCAGGGTACTGAATTTCATATAAATACTTTTACAACTGGTTTTCAGGCAAATTCCTCAATAGCAAGAGATAATGATGGTGATTTTGTTGTAGTCTGGCAAAGTGGAAACCAAACAGGTGATGATGGTTATGGAATCTATGCTCAGAGATATACTAGTTCTGGAGCAACTGCTGGTACTGAATTCAGAGTTAATACTTATACAACTAATTTTCAGGCAAATTCTTCAGTAGCAATGGATAGTACAGGAAACTTTGTCATAGTCTGGCAAAGTAAAATTCAGGAAGGACAATCTAATTATTATGGAATTTATGGTCAACGTTATAACTCAACTGGAGTAGCCCAGGGTACTGAATTTAGAATTAACAGTTATACTTCTAACACTCAAAAAGAACCTTCAATCGCAATGGACAGCGATGGAGATTTTGTAGTTACCTGGCAAAGTAAAACTCAGGAAGGTCAATCTAGTTATTATGGTATATTTGGTCAACGTTATAATTCTTCAGGAGTAGCCCAGGGTACTGAATTCATCGTTAATAAATTTACTTCCAATAATCAAAAAAATCCGGCAACAGCAATGGATGGGTCGTATCCTAAATTGGGAGCAAATGTATCATAGGATTTTTGAAACTCCC
>CAYRDV010000207.1:0-10576 GCA_964422885.1 uncultured Candidatus Sericytochromatia bacterium | reverse complement strand
GCTTATTTATAGAATACTGGAACTCTTTGAAAGCAACACATATTAATCAACAAAAACCCTAAAAAGAAAAACCTTTTTTCCCGTCACTCGTCACTTCTCACGATTTTATTAGTTTTGCCATAAAAATTTGGCAGAGTTCGTACCACAGGTACAATCAAAAAGATAACCATAACCACCATCACCAAAATTCATTTGAGTTTTTGGATCAGGCCCTGATTCAAATTGAGCAACAAAACGCATTAAATTACCACAATCATTACATTTTGGAGTATCATCAGCCTGAATCCAGGTAGGTTCACCAAAAAGAAGACCAAGTACCTCTGATTTACTGGCCTGATTTATATTGGCCCATTTATCCCTGGCTTCATAATAATTTTCAGCCTCAATTTCAACAACTGTTATGCCATATCTTGTATCCCGGACAGTATCTTCACCTTCTTCAGGAGCAGAGAGTTTAACAAGGTTTTTTACCGGAACTTTTATTACTTTATTATCTCCACTTTCAGGATCCCAATCATCACACATTCCAGGGTCATTCTGACACATAAAAATAAGTAACAGTTCATTTTCAACTTTAAACTGCCCAAGAAACTGCATTGGTAATTCACAGGTATTACAGACAGGCCAGGAAACGTCTTCATCAGCAGGTACTGCTGGCAAGCCACCAAAGCATGTTTCATCTAAAACTTCACCAATATCTGGTTTATTGATAATCAAATTCAACATTAAATTACCTCACTTTTGGATAAAAGATTAAAAGCCCTTAAAGAAGTCATAAGCAGCTTCAGACGAATAATAGGTATAGGAAAAATCAGCAAATGTGACAATATCGCCATCACGTAATGGTTTTGGTTCTGAGTCCATTAGTCTTACACCATTAAGACTACTTCCGTTGGTTGAGCCATGGTCGCATATAGCAAAATTTAAACCATCCTGAGAGGAAAAGAAAGCATGGAATTTACTGATATTGGCATGATTAATTACAATATCCTGAACAGGCGCTCTGCCAACAATAATTTTATTGGCAAATGAATTTCGCCCGCTTTTTATTATCGGAAATATTTCTTTTATTTCTTTTGGGTTTTGCATACTCATCATTTCTTCTGCTGTAACTGTTTTTCTAACTACCGAGGTCCGGCTTAAAGCCTGATTAAGTTTTAATTCAATAACCTGCACCAGAAATGGTGATGTATATTTAGTGATGAACTGACTTTTGGTCATAATTCTTGCATCATTTAAAGTTACTTCTTTTGAGTTAAACAATCCAGACATCTTTCTTTTCCTATATGCAATCCATAAATATTAGGATCATTATAATTCATAAAAAATATATCATCAATTCATTAAACAGGTCTTTAAAAATGATTATTTTATAGTAATAAGTATTATGTTTTTCACAACAAGGGGCTTTGGTTACTGAGCGTAGTCTAAGTAAAGCCCCTTGTTGTGAAATTATTTTCTATTTAATTATAGCCAGAGACATACACAGACAAAACAAAGATTTTAAATATTTTATCCTTGTATATCTGTGATAATAAGTGGCTCAACTTAATAGCATTAGTGTATTAAGAGAGAGACTAACAATGGTATAATTCTATATATTGACGAGATAAATGCAAAATGCATCGGCAATATTTAACATTTATTACATATAAGAGAAAACAATATGTTTGAAAACTTGACAGAAAGGCTACAGGAAGCCTTCAGAAAAATTAGCGGGCAGGGCCGTATAAGTGAAGAAAATATTTCTGAAGCGATCAGAGAAGTCAGAAGAGCTCTTCTTGAGGCAGACGTTAATTTAAAAGTTGTCAAAGAATTTATCAATAATGTCAAAGAAAGTTCTATTGGTCAGGATGTTTTAAAAAGTATTTCTCCCGGGCAACAATTTATAAAAATCGTTAATGATGAAATGATAAAACTGATGGGGGAAGAAAATAAAGGTCTTATCATTTCTGAAAAAGGTCCGACTATCTACATGATTGTTGGCTTACAGGGTTCCGGTAAAACTACTACCAGTGCAAAGCTTGGCATGTATCTAAGGAAACAGGGTAAAAGGCCAGTCCTTGTTGCCGCTGATATTTACAGGCCAGCCGCTATAAAACAGCTTGAAGTCCTTGGTAAACAAATCAATATTCCTGTCTTTAATCTTGGTCAGATAAACCCGGTTGAAATCACTAATAAAGCAATCGCATATGCCAAAGAAAATGGTCATGATTTTATCATACTTGATACAGCAGGAAGATTACATATTGACGTTGAACTGATGGATGAACTTGTAAAAGTAAAAGAAGTAGCCAAACCAGCAGAAATTTTACTTGTAGTTGATTCAATGATTGGTCAGGACGCTGTAAAGATGTCAGAAACTTTTAACGAGTATCTTGATTTAACAGGAGTTATCATTACCAAACTTGATGGTGATACCAGAGGTGGGGCAGCCCTTTCAGTAAAGGCTGTCACCGGTAAACCAATTAAATTTATGACACTTGGAGAAAAACTTGATGCGATAGAATTATTTCACCCTGAAAGAATTGCTTCCAGAATCCTTGGAATGGGTGATGTTCTGTCACTAATAGAAAAAGCGCAGCAAAATATTGATGAAGCCGAAGCAAAAGCCTTAGAAAAAAAGCTTAGAAAAAGTGAATTTACTCTTGAAGATTTTCTGGGCCAGATGAAACAAATGAAAAAACTTGGTTCACTTGAACAATTGGTAGGAATGATTCCTGGCATTGGCGGAAAGCTTAAATCTGATGATATCGCTGAGGGCGAAAAACAGATGAAAAAAATTGAAGCAATTATCTATTCCATGACACCTGAAGAAAGAAGAGATACCCATATTCTTAATGTAAGCAGAAAAAGCCGTATTTCCAAAGGCAGTGGTACAACAGTACAGGAAGTAAACAAACTATTGAAGCAGTTTGAAGAAATGCGAAAAATGATTAAAGGGCTTTCTGATATGGGACTGTTTAGCGGAGGTAAGGGCAAAAAGGGTAAGAAATTGCAAAAAATGATGCAAAGTATGGAAAAGAAAATGGGTAAATCCGGGATGCCAAATATGGGACTTCCTCCAGGAGCTAAATCAGATGAATTTCTAGGCAAAAAATTAACAAATTTCCCTTTTAAAAAATAACTGTTGTTGCTATCAATAAAATATGATATAGTTCATAATCGTTCATGGATTGAACTATCCGGTTAACCGGAGAAGACATTGAATTAGGGAGTTTCTGACACGTCATACTACTAAAATTCAAATCCATGTAACCATAAAATGTAGCATTTTCTTTTAACATCATGAAGAAAATTAATAGTTTTAAAATATTATAAAGGGGTAGTTAATGGTAAAAATTAGACTGAAAAGGTTGGGCGGTAAAAAGAAGCCTATTTACAGAATAGTTGTTATGGAATCCAAAAATAGAAGGGATGGCCGTACAATTGATGAAATAGGTTATTACGACCCACGTTCTGACAAAGAAGGTAGCCTCAAAGTAAACGTTGAAGCTGCAAGAAAATGGCTAAAGGATGGAGCTCAGCCAACAGAAACAACAAAAAGTTTATTAAAAAAAGCATCAGTATATAATGAAGTCGCGGTGGGGTAATTAGAGATGGCAATCCAGGATGCAGTAAAAACTATAGTAGAGTCATTGGTAACTCACCCTGAAGATGTAGAAATAACATCTGAAGAAAAAGAGGATGCACGGTTAAGGATTAATATTCGTGTCAATCCTGAAGACAGAGGAAGAGTTATCGGGCGTCAGGGTAAAACAATAAATGCGCTCAGGACAGTGATTAAAGCTGCTGCTGTAAAAACTAACCAAAAGGTTAATATTAAAGTTATTGAAGATGAAAAAGATCTTGATTCAGAAGAGAACTTTGAAGAATAGATTTTTTCAATAAAAAAAGAGGTTTGAAAACAAACCTCTTTTTTTATTATAAGCTTTTACTCATTATTCAGAGCATAATTTTGAAACATGTAACCAGTTCCTCTTGCAGTAAGAATAAGTTCTGGATCACTTGGATCCTTTTCAAGCTTACTTCTTAATCTGCTTACATGTACATCAACAACTCTGGTATCACTATATTGATTAATTCTGTAACCCCAGACCTGATGTAAAATTTCACTTCTGGAATAAGCTCTTCCAGGGTTTGAGGCCAATAACTCAAGAAGATTAAATTCCATTTCTGTTAGTTTAATCTTTTGCTCTCCTCTTAATACCTGTCTTTTGCCAGTATCAATAGTAAGCGTATCTACCTTTATCGTAGACTGTTTTGAATTATCGCTTACTATTCTCCTTAAAACAGCCTTGATTCTGGCTTCCAGTTCTCTTGGGCTAAATGGTTTAACCACATAATCATCAGCACCTAGTTCAAGAGCTTGAATTCTATCAATTACATCACCTTTTGCAGTTAACATAATAATTGGAGTAGTCAGATTTTTTCTGACTTCCCTGCATACCTGTAAACCATCCATTTTAGGCATCATTATATCCAGAACAATCAGGCTTGGCTGTTCAGCTTTGATTAAATCAATAGCCTCAGCTCCATCGGCAGCTGTGACAACCTCATAACCAGCCATTTTTAACCTTGCTTCAACAATTTGTCTAATACTTATTTCGTCATCGGCGACTAGAATTTTTCCCTTACTCACTTACGGACTACCTCTTTCACCACTAATAATACATCTTGATTTATAATTTTTATAACGTTAGCTCCAAATAATAATAACATACTTAATTAATATTTGTATCAACATAAATAATAACACAATTTTTTAAAAGTATTTAAATATTCGTTATGATTTATTTTAGTTTAACTAAATTCTTTACTAAATCTTCAATAACTTCATTTATCGTTTTATCTACTAATACTTCTTCAGGATATTGCTTTTTCATACTTACCTGTAATTGCGTTGGAATATAGAAATAATCAGTAATATAATTACTACCTATACGTGGTCTGTTATAATCGATCCATCTTTGAGTATTAAATTTTGAAGCTTTTCTTATCCATAATAAATCTTTCGTTTTTGATTCTTCTATTTTTATTTCAATTCCAACCTTAATCTGCTGTTCAAAGATATCATAATCAAAAAAATCTGAAAATGTGATAGTTTTTATTTCTGCATAATAGTCCTTTATTTCTCCATAAAGAATAAAATCACAATTTATATTTTGTGAGTCATCGTTCTTCAGCAAAATAACTTCAATACCAGAATTATTTTGCTGAAGTTTTTTATAAAACTTTTCACTAATTCTTTTTTCTGTTTCTTCAGATTTACCTTTAAAAGGTGCAACACAAATACTTTTTATCTTTCTGTCTTCCAAAAGATATTTTTCAATATAAGCTGAAACAAAACTGATACTAAAACAAAAAAAATAAAACAAAAAAACAAATAAAAAAATAAGCTTTTTTAAAAAATATTTTTGAACAATAACTCCCATTTCATGAGCAACAATCATTATGAAAAATTATGGGGTTTTACCCATTTTTTTATTAAGCTCGTCCAAATAATGCTGACCATTACTATCATTAGCTAATTTATATTCTGAAATTGCCTCATCATACTTTTTTAATTTTTCATAAAGCATACCTAAATTATTATGTATTTCAGGAGTATTTGGATCAAGTTCAATTGCTTTTTTGTATTGAACGATAGCATCATCAGACATTCCTTTCTCTACATAGGCTCGTGCTAAGTTATTATATGAAAAAGCATCATCCGGTTTAAATTCAACAACTTTTTTAAAGGAATTTATGGCATCATCAAACATTCCTTTTGAAAAGCAAGTTCTGCCAAAATTGTCATGAGCATCAACATCATCAGGTCTTAATTCAACAACTTTTTTAAAAGAATTTATTGCTTCATCTAACATTCCCTTTTCAATATAAACTTTGCCTAAATTATCATATGCATCCGCATAATCAACTTTAAATTCAACAGCTTTTTTATATTGAGCTGTTGCTTCTTCGGGCATTCCTTTTTTGTTATATGCTTTACCTAAATTATAAAACGCCTCAGCATAGTCAGGTTTAAGTTCAATTGCTTTTTTATATTGTTCTATAGCTTCATCAACAAGCTCCTTTTTAGAATTAGCCATACCTAGACTGTTAAAGGCATAAGCATAATCAGGTTTAAACTCAATTGCTTTTTTATAATGATCTATCGCTTTATCTGTCATTCCCTTTTCGATATAGATTCTGCCTAATAGATAGTAAAAAAGTGAAGAATCCGGTTTAAGCTCAATCTCTTTTTTAAATTGAATGACCAAATCTCCTTTTTTAGAGTAAGCTTTCTTTAGGTTTTTGTATGCTTCATCGTAATCAGGTTTAAGTTCAATTGCCTTTTTATATTGCTCTATAGACTCAAATATATTTCCCTGTTTTTCCAAAGTAACCGCTAAATTATAGTAATCTTCTGCAATTAGAGGCTTTGTATTTGTTTCATCGGCTAAAACAATATTGCAAAAAGATAAAATTATTAAGCATAATGCCATAATTTTATAATGTATTTTCATCTTTTGACTCCTTTTTTTGATTACTTGAATGTTTAAAATTAAAAACATTAAGAAAAAGATTTTTCTAAATTAGTTTTTTACTCTTTAATTTATTATTATATTACACCAGCAAAATATTTTATTCCAAATGTTTTTATAAATAAATTCCAGAAAAATCTGTAATTTTTTAGAGCTGATTTTTTCTCTGATAGATTAATTTTTTTTGAATAACTAAAATATTATAAAATAAAAATTTTACTCAATCAAAATATAAAATAATCGGTTAAGTTAATAAAGAGAGACCATTTATTAATAAAATAAATAAAGTTTTAAACCTTCAAGATTGTAATTTATTAAACTCATATTTTATAATACCAGAATTAGAATTAGAATTATTTATTATTTAAAGTAATATTTTTAGGAGAAAAAATGAAAAACTTAAAGACAATGTACTTAGCTTTATTGATAATTTCAGCTTTCTCAATTAGTGCATGCCAACTATTGCAACCTGCTACAAAACCGGCTGAAAAGGATGGTGTTTGCTATACTGATGGGGCACCTGGTTTAGTAGATCCTGATTGTCCTCCATCACCAAAACCTTCAAAATAAGATTGTCTTAATTAATTAATCTCTCTTTTTAAACAAAGAGAGATTTTTTGTTAGTATTAAAATTACCGGAGCCTGATTTTAAGCACAGAATAAAAAAAGCCATAAGTTGTTTAATAATCTCAGATAGATTTAGAGGAGAAATAATAGAATAGGATATGATATTTAATGTATATAAACGAAGAGAAAACTTTAATGGCTAAACCTTTTTTTAATTTGTCAAAATTAAAAACCCTAAAAGTTTTGCTTCTGTGTTTAATATTTTTCTCTACGTTATTTATAACTTCCAGCTTCGCAGCAACATTAAAGAAAAACCTCCATGTAAGAGTAACTGACAATAAAGTAACAGCTTATACAAATGTCAGGGAAATTGTCAGATGGTGGCCAAAAATTAAATTTGCTATTCTCGAAAAAGAATTATGGAATATTTCATTTCCAAGTATAAAAGATAAACATCAGCTCTTAGGACCAACTGCACCAATAAACGGAAAAATTTATCTTGCTTATTCATCTTTTGTTATGGAACTTGATATCCAAAAAGCACAGTTCACAAACCGCTATCAAATACTTGGAGAAATAACTGATATTAAATCAAGAGGAAATAAACTGATAATTAAAACCTTTTATGGTGTCAGAGGTAAGGTATGGGACAAAGAACCTTTAATTGTAGCAACACCTGAACAGTTACAAGTGGTAGCAAATTTTGGCACAATAACCAACCGGGATTACCAAAATATATATATGAAAAGAAAAGATGCTGAACAATTATCTAATATTATTGACAGAATATATATTTCATCTTTACTTGAAAAAAAATATGATCTTGAAAAACTTGAAGCTGTAAGACAGGAGTATATTAAGGCTGTAGCAACTGATACTACTAATCCCTGGTATTATATTTATCTGGGTTTAATCAGCGATGACATCGGAAAAAAAGTTTATTCAATGGTCTACCTGCAAAAAGCCTTAGAAGTATACGGTCTGGTATTTTATGATTATTTTCAGTTAAGTACTTTTTATGAAAATATTAGCCAGTACTCTCTTGCTGATAAAGCGTTTGAGTTAGGTATGAAAGATTTTTTTGGCCGGGGATATACCCCTGAGCAACTTACCTCAACCCAATCTCTGATGAATTATACTACCTGGCTGATACCCGCTATTAATAAGCATAAAGATAAAGATGTAGAAAGAACATTGCTTCTGATGGAGCGTTTTTACCAACTGGCACCTTATAAAGATGGAAATTATAATATTTTAAATAGTGTTGTGAAATACCTTATTGATAAAGGCAGGCTACCTGAAGCAAGACAATGGAAAATCAGAGCTGATAGCAGCAGAGGTTTCTTTTTTCCTGGAGATTATTCACTACTTTTGGCTGATATAGGTTTAAATATGTTTCTGGCATGCATGATTGCATTTTTATTATTTGGGGTTATCTATCTTATCAGAGATTTATCACAGTTTATTGAAGACATGAAGCATAAAAAAATCAGTTATAAGCAGTTCTTCCTACGCCGGTATTTTACCAAAAGAAATATTTATTCTTTTGTCATACTTTATGCTTTTTCTCTTGCCATGCTGGGATTAAGCAGTAATACTCTTGGACTGATAAGTAAAATGGTAAAGGAACCAGCATCCATCAATTCAGGAACCTGGGGTAACTATGCGACTGTTAAATATTTTTCACGGGATCTTGGTATAACTCCCGAAAGAAATCTATTTTTGGCAATTGCCAATCAACAGTTAAAAGATTATCAGAAAGCAAAAGAACTGTACCAGACCATGAGTATGCCTGAAGCGTATAATAATCTGGCAATAATTTATATAAAACAGAATAAAAAAGAACTGGCAATAAAAGAACTGAAAAAAGCTTTATTAATTGATAAATATATGCTTGAAGCCAGATATAATTTGGCATTAATTGATCCAAAAGCAAAAGAACCAAAAAGGGAAGAAAAAGTAGAACTTCTAAAAAAATATTATCCACATTTACCAATGCTTGCCTTACCGGAAGAGAAATATTACCGTAAAGCTTTTTATAGTGGGTTTACTGTTCAAAATTTTAATCCGATTAATATTTTTCTTTTTAATAAATTTTTAAAGGGTACAGAAAATACAGTTATAGAATTTACCAGGCTTATTACTCCTGTTTTTATCATTTTTTCACTGGTCATAATTATGTTGTTATTAAGTGTATTCGTACCTCAAACTGTAGTAGATACAATAAATCATAATTATTTCAGGCGTTTTATCGGACTTTTTATTCCAGGTATTTCCTATAACTGGAAGCTGTTTGGCCCTTTTATTTTCGCTATCTGGCTTGGCTTTGGTATAACAAATCTATTCTATTTTGATCTTTCTTTTGAGACTATAAAACCAGCACTTGGTCTTTTAACAACCTTTGCTATAACGGATTATTCAGTTTTATCTCCCGTTTCAAGTTTTGAACTTCCTTATAGTAATGAAGTTGGTTTTCTTTGTTCGATATTTTTTGTCATGCTCTGGATTTTTAATTTCTTTTATGTCCTTATTTCCAGACGATATACAATAGAATAATTAAGTAAATCTTATATAATTGTTATACTACATTTAACTTTATACTCGCAAGTTAGCGCTAACTTTTTCTATTTAGTAAGTAATAGAGAAATTTGTAGAATAGAGGGTCGGGTTATGAAAAAAAGTCTAGCATTACTTTCATCTTTAATGATTATGATAACAGCTTGTTCCAGAGAATTACCACTTAACACAGCATTGGGAACTCAGCCTGTACAGGAAGAACAGTTTACAGCTCAGGATTATCAGGCAGAAAAAGATGCTAATAACAACAAAGATTCCATCGGCATGTTTGCAGAAAACATTTTCGCTCAGTATTTTGCTGATGATATTGATGTTCAGGGAGAAGGAATCGTTCCTTTAAATAAAATAAATAACATTAACTCAAATGTTCAACAGCTAAGCTCAAGTGTTCAGCAAAAGGGTGGAATGCTTTATAATATTTTAAACAAAAGTAAGCTTGCTCAAAAAGTAGGATATTTTATAGCAGATATACCTGTAGGAATGAAATTTAATAAAAAAAGTAAGCCAGACAGTACACCAAGAATCTCTCCTGAACAGGTAGCCGAATTACAAAGTGTTTTAAAACCAGGAGATATAATTTTAAACGGTAATAACAATACATTCATACATGCGATTCTTTATTTTGGTGATGATGTTATTATTCATTCCCTGGCAAATAAAGTTAAAGGTAAAAAAACAAAGTTTTTGGGAGTTATTAAGGAAACTTTGTCACAATATTTGACAAGGGCAGAAAGAGATAAGTTTATTGTATTGAGATACAAAAACCTTAACCCTGAAGATTTAGGCAAAGTCGCTGATTATGCAAGCAAACAGGTTGGCAAAGACTATGATACTTTATTTCTGTTAAATTCTGAATCCAGATTTTATTGTACAGAATTGATATATAAAGGTTTAATGCAATTAAG
>CAYRDV010000206.1:0-10675 GCA_964422885.1 uncultured Candidatus Sericytochromatia bacterium | reverse complement strand
AAGACGGCTCCATTGGCCCGCCGGGATCGCAAAATATGGATGAAGACCCGGCGCTATCGGCATATCCGTGTTTCCATTATTTTGTGTTTATTTTGAATTAATTCATCCTGCCGTTCTAAATTTAATAAGTCAAGAACTTTAATCAGTTCTTCCTTTGCTTTTTCCATATTGAAATATAGTTTACAATAAGTTCAGCATTTTAACCGGGAATATATTATGAAAATCACATTTATCGGTACAGGAACAATGGGATATCCGATGGCAAAAAAATTACTTGGTGCCGGATATGACCTGACAGTATATAACCGGACAATTGCCAAGGCCTCTCCCCTTGCGTATTCAGGAGCTAAAATAGCACAGAATCCTGCTAATGCAATCAAAGAATCTGATTATATTATTCTGATGTTAAAAGGGTTTTCTGTAATAAATTCAATCTTATTTTCAGACCCTGCTATTCTTACCAGGAAAACAATAATCCAAATGGGAACGATTACCCCGGAAGAGAGTATGGAAATAAATAAAAAAATAATTTCGTTAGGTGGAGATTATGTTGAAGCGCCTGTTTTAGGTACTCTTAATGAAGCAAGGGCTGGTACTTTATTTGTAATTGCTGGTGGAACACCAGAACAATTTTCAAAATGCGAAAAAATACTGGCAAATTTTGGGCCAAACCCATTATTAGTTGGTCCTGTTGGACATGCTGCATTTATAAAACTTACTCTTAATCACTTAGTGGCAACTCTTACTTCTGCTTATTCTCAAAGTGTTAGTAAAATACAACAAAAAGGAATTAACCCTAATATGTATATGGAAATCCTTAAAAGAGTGCATATCCTCCCAGGATAATAGTGAGGGGGAAGTGAGGTCAGGATGGATTTATCCATCCTTAAGTGAGGTGGCAGGTAAACCTGCCTGTGAGGGGGAAGTAAGAAAGTGAAGGGTGATAAAGAATATCTTTTTTTTCACTTCCTCCTCACTAAGATAACTTTAGTTATCTGGCCTCACTTCTTCCTCACTGAACGAAGTGGCCTCACTTCTTACTCTAGCGGAAGTGCTGACCATGAGCCCAGGCAACCAGACTAAACCGGGTTCCTTTGGTTACAGGCTCAACTTCATGAATAATAAATGCCGGAAAAATGACTACTGAACCTTTTTCCTGGACAAATTCAGGTAATGCAGGCTGCCAATTTAATTTACCACCTTTGTATTCATCCGGCTCTGATAAAAATGTCAGGATGCTCAATTTTCTTGTAGATGAAGTACCATGAGTTATATCGGTATGATAACCAAGTGTTTCATTTTCTAAATACTGATTAATACGAACATCTCTTAATTCAGCAAGATCAAAATTAAAATATTTCTTATTTGTTTCATTCACAATATTCATAAGTTTCTGATAAAGCCATAAACTATGTTTGCTTAGATTTATCGCTTTTGTAACAGCATGATTTTTTGCTTCGCCTGGCTTTTTATTATACTCACCAGCATAAAAATTTGGAGCCTGTATTTCGCCCTCAAGATTTAAAATATCCAGACATTCCTGATTAGAAAAAACATTTTTAAGAACAATATGAGTAAGTAAATTATTATTTTCTTCTAGAGGTATTGCAATATTCATAATCTAATAAGAGCTTGGCTTAAAACCAATTTTTGCCAGTAAATATTCTATTTTTCTAAAAAAGTCGATTTTTTCAAGAATTGGGTTTGTCCATCCATGAGTAATACAGTAATAAGTTTTATGAGGAGCAGTATGATGGACTTTATGATGAGAAGGCTCCAGGATTATTTTGTTTTTTTGTAGAAATCTGACCCATTTATAAGTAGAATCAGAATGTGCCCATTTATGAAACTGATTTGTAAGTACTGTTAAAAAAGCAACTATTGCAAAAGTAAAACTTGTAAAGGCAATAAAGGATGAATCAGGTATTTTTAAAAGGAGGTAGATAAAAACAGGTAATATTAATGATGATAGAACAGCGACATATCCAATCGTAAAAACAAATGGACTTATACATATATCCTTCGGGAAACGATGATGTAGCCGGAAAACTCGAATAAAACCAGGTCCAAAAACAGGGGTAGTTGCAGAGCCATAAGTATCACATAACCAATGAACAATTCCACTTGCTATATCAGCTGCAAACCAGGAAACCGGTAAAGATACAAGTAATATATTTGTATTATCAAGGTGATAAAGGTTTAGAAAAGAGTAAAAAATAGTATAAGTAAATAAAAAGGGAAATAAAAAAGCCCCAATATGAAGTAATACCGCTACTATTTTGCCAGGATCTTCTTCTTCTCCGCTATAACCTTCAGGGATATTTTTGAAATAAAAACTTTCTTCCCCTAAATCTTCTAAGTTCTTTTGTTCAGATAACATTTAAAAACCTTAAACTGTTTAATTATCAAGCTCTATGTTCCCATAGTCACATTCATTTAATTATATTATAAGTGTCTGAATAAAACATATGAAGGGAATCACGGTTTTAAAGGCAATAGAAAAGGCCACTTTAAGTGGCCTTTTCTATTGCCTTTTTTAAATAGTTGTATGGCTTCTACCAACAACTAACCTATATACACCCAAAAGAATCATTGATCCGATTACTGAAGCAATAAAGCCGGCTGGTTCACCATCCCTGTACCAACCAACAGCCTGTCCTAGAAAACCGGCTAAAAAAGCTCCAGTAATACCCAACAAAATTGTAATAAAGAAACCACCCGGATCTTTTCCAGGCATCAGTAATTTCGCTACAGCTCCAACTATCAGTCCGATAAACAGCATTCCTACTATTGACATAAGACCTCCAAAAGTGCTTTTCTATTTAGCTATTAATATATTTACATTAAATATTGTAAATTTATATTAAGTATTATATCTTAGTAATCTATTAATTGAATAATTTCTATTTAAGTTTGAATGATCAGTATAACTCCCCACAAGGTGGGGCCCCTGTGAGTATTGACTCCAAAGTAGAACTTTGGAAACAAAACAAAGTTTTGTTAAACCCCGATGTCCCACAAGGGGATTTCCTTCGGTCACCGCATCGGGGTAATCTCATTACTGATAAAATATATACAGAATCATAATTTAAAATTATATTGAGCATTATGAAAACGATATTTTCCGCTCTGGCAAAAGGATTACAATTATCAGGAATGGCTACTTTACCATTTGCCCTTTATTTTGGCGAGAGTCAGAAAAGTATGGCTTTAGAATTAAAATATCTGCTGGTTGGTTCGATTCTGTTTGCCATTGGTTATTTTATTGATAAAGCTTTTGTAAAAGCATCGTAGAGACATGCCATGGCATGTCTCTACAATTAATCAGATAATCTTACTTAGATCCTTTATCTGATTTAGTTTTTCAAATATTAAATTTACTGTAGTTTCACTTATTTCAAGATTCCCATTTAGCAAACTATTTAGAGCCTTTTTTCTTAATAAGCTGATTTCATCTTTTATTCCTGATTTTTTTGCAGGATCAAGCAGACTTTCCTCCAAATAAGCATCAATAGTCTCCGGTATACTTTCCTGTAATTGCCTGTAAAGATGGGGAATAACATCAAAATCCCTTTTTAGTTCTTTTATAGTTTCATGGATATCCAACATAATATTTCTAAACTCGATTGGATCATTATGATGTAAAACATTTTGGGAATTAAGCAACAATTTTTCACAACTTTCTATTTTTTCTTCAGAATGCGTTAAATTAAGCTGATACAATGTTTTTAATTCTTCAATAGTATTTTTACAGTTTTCAATATTAACCCTGATATCAGAAATATTCATCGCACTCTTATCAACTGTTGCTTTAAAATCTTTTCTTAAAGCAACCGATTCTTTATGAATTTGCTCTAATTGTTGCAGAAGCATACTACCCTCATCAATTAGATCAGAAATTTGTACCAGATTATCAATTTCAATTTCTTCTAATGAATTAGTTAATTTTTCTGTAAATTTATCTCCATGCTCTTTTATTTCATTTAATTTCTCAATATGCAAAATAAGTTCTTTTTTAGTATCACCATTATATTTTGACATTTTTTCGATATCTGCATAAATTTTTTCAAGTATCGTGTTAAGTTCCTGCAATTGGATATCAGCATCAAAAGTATAATTTGTTTTCAGCTCATTTTGCCTTTTTAGGATTTGTTTTCGGTTAAAGATAAAAACACTGCTTCCACAAAGTAATATAAAGCCAATAAGAGCCAGAATTATTTTTAATATATACGGATTAGGCGGAAGATTGGGGGCAGGTTTATCTTCATCAGGTGATTTATTAGAAGAAAAATTTAGATTACCTCCTGTCTCATTTTTAATTGCATTTTTTTGTTCAGGTAGTTTTTGTTTTTCCTCTGCCAGTGAAAATTTATCCATAATAGCAGCAGCTAAATTATCATAATCAATATTCTTGCCAGGTTCAGTCTTTTTTTTATCTTTATCCTTATTTTCGCTATTTCTTTTTCTTATTTCGTCCCGAATCTTTTTTCCTATTCCATAACCAGTTTTATTTAAATAGGGATCTATAACGACAAGGATACTTTCTTCAGACATTTGCCATTTGTCAAAAAGTTTTGGCGCATAAAATCCCAGGTTTATTTTACCTTCAGTATTGATAAAAACAACTCTTATCTCAACATCATATTGCTTTAGATCTGTTTCCAGGCTGGAAATATAGTGTTCATCAAATTTATGTGCTAAATCAATGACTGTATTACCCTGATACTCAGGATAAACAATATCGGAATAGGAAGGAAAAATAATAACCAAAACAAAAAGTATTTGCAGAATTAATGAATAAAATCGTCGTGTTATGATATTTTTATTCATTGACTCTCCTGGGACTTATTATTAAAATTTAAGTCCCTTGTAAATGTTAGATTGGCTCTATTTCTTAGCAAACTATTTCCCCATTGAAATTTTAGGCTAATTCTCTAATCTATTTTAACAACTTTTTACATTAGCTGTCAGTAGTTGTAATTTTAATAAAGAAAGACTAAATATATAAATTTAACAAAATTTAGGTATTTAGTGCTACCATTATTATACTTTTTTTAAAATTCATTAATAATTAAGCTAAAGCTTTTTTCTTTATCTTTTGAAGATTATAATTTGTTGTTAATTAACTATCAATAGATTACTTTTCACTTTTTTTGTAAACATGATATAAAATTATCAAAAGATGTTTATCGCTTTTAAAAACAGACTATATAAATGATAAAAGGTAGAATTAAATTTTCATTGTTCCAAAAGGGGCTTTACAGCCTTGCCTATGGCCTTTTAATATTATTAAGCTGGGTGATTTTTATAACTGTTGCTTTAGCAAATCCAGAAATTACAGCAACTGTAGATAGAACCAATATCTCCCTGAATGAACAAATACAGTTAACTATTACTATCACTGGTGGTAAAGCTTCAGAACCTGATTTACCACTTTCTCAGGACTTTAATACTTCATTTCAGGGAACCTCATCACAAATTCAGATGATAAATGGTAATACAACCAGTACTGAGTCATATATTTATCAGGTTTCACCTACCCGCTCCGGTAGCTTAACAATTGGCAAAATATCAACAATAATAGACGGTAAAAAATATTACACCGAACCAATTAAAATCGAAGTCACAAAAACCAGCCAAAATAGTAATATTAGTCAAAATGATGAAGTTTTTGTGACTGCTGAAGTTGATAATAAAACACCGTTTGTAAACCAGGAGATTATTTATAGTTTTAAGGTTTTCAGGCGTGTTGCCACAGCTAACAACAATGTAACATTTCCTGAGTTTAAAGACTTCTGGACAGAAGATATGGGTAAAGAAATAAATTATGAGCAGATAATAAAAGGGCAAAAGTATGCTGTTGCTGAAATAAAAAAAGCTCTTTTTCCAATAAAGTCAGGAAATATTAAAATAAATCCCGCAAATTTCAAGGTCGAAATTATTATTAAAGATGATGACACTGGCTTTGGCGGGTTCTTTTCCCAAAGCAGAACGGAGACAAAGGAATTTAGTTCAAGTCCTTTAAATATTGATGTAAAACCATTACCAGCAGGAAAACCAGCAAATTTCAGTAATCTGGTTGGCTCGGATATAAGTTTTGAATCTGATATCAGTCATAAAGATGTTAATGCAGGCGACTCAGTAACCTTAAACCTTAAAATTCAGGGTAAAGGAAATATTAATGATTTAAAAACTTTACCCCTGACTCTAAATAATACAAAAATTTATCAGGATAAGCCTGTAGCAAAATCATTTATACAAAATAATGAGCTTTATATGGGAAAAATTTTAAAATATGCACTTGTACCTTTAAAGTCAGGAAAATTAGAAATACCTCCTTTAAAATTATCCTATTTTAATCCTAAAACTAAAAGATACGAAACTCTCTCTACAAAACCAGTAAGCCTTTCTGTAACTGGCTCGGTTGATGATACTTTAATCGGTAATTTACAGGGAAATATTAAAAACAATGATAATCTTTTTAATATTCATCAGGGTTTTGACAGTCTAAAAAATAGTAAAATTTCACTCGCTGAAAAGTTGTTACTAATTATCTGGTTTTTATTGCCCCCTTTAATTCTTTGGATTGTATTTTTGTTAAAATCAGGAAAATTAAAGTCATTAAAAGCTCCAAAATTAAATAACAAAAATAATTATAAATTAACTCTGGAAAAATTAAACAAATTATCTGAAAATGGGGAAGATGGAAATGAATTACCTGAAAAATTAACCTCTATTTTTAAAAATTACCTGATAAATAAATTTGATTTACCTAAAGAATCTATTTTTTACGAAGATGTTGGAAAAAATATAACAGGGAAACTACCTTTAGAAATTTCTAAAGAAATTAGCTCTATCTTTGAAAGTTATCAGTTTTTAAAGTTTTCTGGCAGTAAATTAAGTAATGATAAAAAGAAGGAAATTATTGAATCGACCAGAGAGCTTTTAAATCGCCTGGAGTCTGTAAAAAAATGAAACACCCAAAAAGTTTTTTTAAAAAAATTTCAAGTAATTGTAGAGGCTTGATTAATCAAGCCCTTACATTAAAGTCATATTCAAATATCCAGACAATCATTTTAATTTATTTATTTATTCTGATAATGCCCTCCAATGCAGAATCTCTTAATGAGTCTCAAAAAACTGAGCTTTTTTTCAAAGCAAATCAGGAATATCAGGAGCAAAAATTTTCAGAGGCAAAAGATAAATATGAGAAGCTAATCAATTCAGGAATTACTAATGGGTATTTATTTTATAATCTTGGGAACTGTTATTTTAAGTTAAATAGTCCTGGAAAAGCGCGTCTTTATTATCTAAAAGCCCAGAAATATATTCCCAGAAATAAAGACTTAAATGCAAACTTGAATTCCCTGATGGAAAACATATCTGATAAGACAGAATCTTCTGAGTCATCTCAGATTTTTAAAAAGATTTTTTTCTGGTATGATATGCTAAGTTTTCAAGAAACTCTAATAATTTTTCTGTTTCTTTGGAGTTTTACTTTTTTACTGATTATAATAAGGATTTTTATTGCAAGTGAGTTTTTTAAAGCTAGTTTATTTATATTTATTCTTTTAACTAGTCTTTTTTGTCTCAATACAGAGATTAAATTTTTTCAGCAAAATGAGAAAAAGGCAATTGTAATCGTTAATGAATCAAATGTAAAAAGCAGTACGGATATAAATAGCATCACTATCTTTAAAGTTCATCAGGGAGCATTTTTGAAAATAACTGAAAGCTCCGGTAACTGGAGTAAGATAGAATTTTCAAAAGATAAACAGGGATGGATTCAAAACAGTTCTATTGAAAGTATTTAGTTACCCAGCTTTTCTTAAAAAAATTTTAGCCACAGATTTTCACAGATATAATAAAAGAATTAATTTTAAAAATTTTCATGAAATTCTTATTTGTGTTAATCTGTGTCTTTATCTGAATAATCTGTGGTTTTTATTATAAAATATTCAGATTAGGAGACAAAAAAGATGAAACCGAGAATCAATATCATTACCTTGGGGGTAGCTGATTTAAATAAGTCGCTGGAATTTTATGAAAAGGGTCTTGGCTGGGAAAAATCGTCTGCCAGTCAGGATAATATAGCCTTTTTTACTTTAAATGGAATTGTACTTGGGTTATATCCCAGAGAACTTTTAGCAGAAGATGCAGGTATATCACCTGTTGGAGATGGTTTTAAGGGCATAACTCTGGCTTATAATGCAAAGAGTGAAAATGAGGTAGATGAGATTATAAAAACTGTAGAACAGCTTGGTGCAACTATTGTTAAAAGGCCCCAAAAAGTTTTTTGGGGAGGTTATAGCAGTTATTTCAAAGACCTTGATGGATACCTGTTTGAAGTTGCCTATAACCCTTATTTTGAGTTTGATGAAAATGATAACTTGAAGTTATAATTTGGGATTTCCATTTTTTATTAAAGCTTTTTCCTGATTATAAAGTTGCATACCCAAAGTTAACGTTGAATGATTTGCACCAAATTGTTATAGTCTTATAATCATTGATATTTAAATTTACGGGAATATCATAATTAAAATTTCCATTTGTACTCTTCAAATTCCCTAAACTGATAAAATCATTTTCAGATGGTGTTCCTGTAGAATTTTTTACTAGGTAAACAAATAGATCCGGACCATTTTCAGTATTAAAATTTTCAAACCTTAAAATATTTTTGTTTTCAATTTTAATAATCTTTACCATTCCTGAAACTATATGTACACCATTTTTAAAACTTCCTTGTTTCAATACTTCAGGAGAAGTCATATTTTCAGGTGTTTTTTCAGGAGCAGGATTAGAAGAAGAAATCGGAAGAGTTGATGGTTTTATTTGGGGGTCTGATGTTTTTGGTATTGAAGAAGGTATTGCTTCATCAAGCTTTTTAACAGGTGTAAAACCACAACCACCAGATGATATAAGTAATAATGTCATTACTAAACTTACAAATAACTTTTTTTTCATTTTCTTATTTATCCATTAGAGCATCACAATATGATAAAAAATACATTATACTTTATTATAAGTTAATAATTTCATGAATCTTATTTTCCATGTCAGTTCTTGTTATAACCTGATTCTCACCTGTTTCCATGTTTTTTATTTTAACATTATTAGCGTCAAATTCATTGGAGCCATTGGTAATTACCAGTTTAAAGCCTTTTCTGTTAGCATACTTCATTTGCTTATCGAGTTTTTTATCATCGGTATATAACTCAGTTTTTATTCCAGAAACTCTTAGTTCGCTTGCCAGTTTTAAATATTCATTTCGGTAATTATTATCCATATTTACGATCAAAACCTGAGCCGGTGTGGAAATATTATCAAGCATCTTAAGTTCTTCCATTGCAGCAATAAGTCTGTCCAGACCAATAGAAGCACCTACGCCGGGAATATGATTTGTAGTATAAAGCTCTGCCAGATTATCATAGCGTCCTCCTGAGCAAACACTGCCTATTCCTGGTAAATTTGTCAGAGTAGTTTCAAAAATAGGGCCAGTATAATAATCAAGTCCTCTGGCGATTGATAAGTCAAGCTGATAACATTTTTCAGGAATTCCCAGAGCATTAAATGATTCAGTAAATTCTTCCAGGCTTTTTACGCCATTTAAAGCAAAATCATTATTATTAAATAATTTTTTTAGCTCATTTATTATTTCCTGGTTACTGCCTTTTAGCTGAACAAATGAAAGAAGCTCATTTATTTGGTTTTCGTCTAAGCCAACTTTTTCATTTAATTCATGCTTTATATTATCCAGAGATACTTTCTGAAGTTTATCCACTACTCTAAGAATAGCTGTAGTTTTGTCTTCCAGGTTAAATTTCTGCATTAAACCATTAAGTATTTTCCGGTTATTAATCCTAATAGTAAAATCTTCAGAGCCAAGGATAGATTTCAGAGATGAATAAATGACCGTCCCAATCTCAATATCGGATAAATTTGAAGTAGTACCAAGAATATCAAAATCACACTGGAAAAATTCACGGTAACGCCCTTTATGCGTGTTTTCACCTCTCCAGACGGGAGCAATATGATAAGCTTTAAAAGGCATCCCCAGTTCGTTATAATACTGAGCAACAAATCTGGCTAAAGGTACAGTTAGATCAAACCTTAAGGTGACATGACGTTTACCATTATCAATAAAACTAAAAAGCTGTTTATCACTTTCTTCTCCACCCTTACCCATCAGAATTTCAGTATATTCCAGAGCAGGAGTATCAATGGGAGCAAATCCATGAGATTCAAAAATATTTTCAATTTTTTTGATCATTTTTTTTCTATTCAGCATCAGATCAGGTAGATAGTCTCTGAAACCTTTGAGAACTTTTGGCTGTATTAATTTTTTATCCATACTTTGCTTCCTTTAAAGTCTATACTTCTCATTTTTACCCAGGCATTATAATATTTATGTTTAATTATAGACATGATTTTATCTTTTTAAAAAGAGTATGGGACAGAAAGTCAGCGTTTGCATAATTACCAGGAACCATGAGAGGTTTATAGAAACATGTCTTAAAAGTGTTAAACCTGTTGCTTATGAGATTATTATTTATGATCTTGGCTCTCTGGATAAAACAAAAAAAATTGCCAAAAAATACGGTAAATTTTTTAATATAAAATTTGAAAATGATTATAGTAAGCTAAAAAATAAACTTCTAATTCAATCAAAAGGAGA
>CAYRDV010000205.1:0-10742 GCA_964422885.1 uncultured Candidatus Sericytochromatia bacterium | reverse complement strand
TATTACCGGGAGCCTGACATCCAGTTGTAAATAAAAATAATGCCAATCCTAAAGCCCATTTGTTTTTTTTCATTTTAGCCCTTTCCTTTATTATTTTTGAATCTTTATTCTTTAACAATAAAAGTTGATGCTCACGAAACTGCTCACATTTTGAAAGTAATTTTCATGGACAAAAAATTATTTGTTGCTATTAATCTTAAATTAAATTAATGCTGTTGCTTTGATTTTGGTGATATTATGCTTTTGAGCAAGAGAAAATAAATCAGGAGAATTATGCGTTTAAATTTATTTTTAACTATTCCAGCCTTTTTAATTTTTCTTTCTGGTTGTAATACTGAATTAAATTCTCCAGGAAAAGGCAATTTAAAAGATGTTTCCGTTAATCTGAATGTAAAAGATTTAAAAGCTGATAACCTTGAAGAAATTAAGCTGGATGGTAAAATTCTGGCAAAAACAGATTTTAACTTTCAATCACCAAAAATTATTCTTCCTAAAATGCTACCAGGAAGGCATATAATAAATTTTAAACTCAAAAAATTGGGGGAAATAGAAATCCCTCTGGAAATAAAAAAAGAAGTAAATAATAATTTTCAGCTTAACCCTCTTATAAAAGATGAAAAGGTTACATCCTGGGAAATTGGCATTGATTCAAATCAGGATGGTTTAATAGATAAAGGAAGCTACTTTTCCCGTGATTTTCAAAGTTATGTACTTGTAAGAGACTCATCAGGAGAACTTTCATATCTTCCAAAAAATGAATTATCAGACGATTTCAGAAAAAATCTTAATTCCAAGCCTGCTGATTTTAAATTTCCTGAGATAAAGGAAAATGAGTTTAAAAATGGTGATGTTATTTATACCGGAACAGCTCAATCAAACAAAAATGTATCCTTTAACCAAAATGACCTTTTTACTTTTCCTTTTCCAGCAAATGTCGTTATTAACTTACCTGAAAATCTAAAAGATTATAAGATTGATATTCTGGTATTTAAAGATACATATGTTTCAAATCTTAATTTTGTAAAAAAAGGAACACTCCTGATCGCAGATCCGCTTCCTTTTCGTAAAATAGATGAATTTCAGGTTTATCTTTCTGATTATAATAAAAAAACTGTTATGGCTAATATAAAATTTTTAGCTATTGAAAAATATTTAATAAATCCACAACCACAACCTACAGTTGGTGGTCAGAATGTAATAGGAAATCCTTTTGCTGATGGAAAACCAATAATAGAGATTGTAAAACCAGAGGATATCCAGATATCTGTTAAAGAAAACGCCAAACTTAGTGAAGAAGAAATAAAAAAATTAAAATTGGCCAATGATCCCACCTGGAATTTTCGACCGATACCTGTAGGTAAAAAATTTGCCTTACCTTTGCCCGGGAAAAATGGGGAAAAGAAAAGGTATGCAATAGTAAGTGAAGTAGGTGATATCCTTTCTTTTGTAAATGAAGATGAGTTTAAACAGGATGATAAAACAATCGTTTTACCAGATAAGGAGAGTAAAGAATAATGAAAAAATATTTATCATTATTTTTAACTCTATTTGTTGTTACTGTTAGCTGTCAGCCTGTTGAAAATAAACAGGCTAAAAAAGTAACACCCGTTAGTAGCACAAAAGTTGATGAACCTAATAAAAAAACATTGGAACTACCTAAAGCTGAAACCTTTGAAAATTTTCCTGAAAAACCGGGAAATGTACCCCAAAAAGAAAAAGACGATTTTGATAAATATTTAAAAAGTAATGATATTTTTAAATTAATTCCATACACTCCGGCTGAAAAATACTTTGCCCGGTTTACAGGCGATGGAACACCCATTTTCCTAACTGGTGATGGTACTCCTGTTTTCAATAAAGGCTTAACCGGAGATGGTACTCCAGTATTTTCTACAAAAGCAGAAAATGAAGGAGATAAATATATCTGGTCACGTAAAGAAAATAAACTTGTTCTGGATTACTTTCAATTAATTAATTCTGTTGAAAATAGTTGGGGGATTACAAGTTATGGTCGTTATTCACAGGTTATCGAAAATAAAATAAAAGTAGAAGGTGCTGTAAATAATGAGAAAAACGTTAATCTGGTTAAATCTATGGGATTTGGGCTGTTAAAAGAAGGAGAAAAATATAAGCTTCAAAGTATTACTCCTATTGCAATTCGGAAAACAGAACGAGATACGATGGCTTATCATATTTTGAAAGTATCTTTTACTACCGATAAAAATCAGCTGCTGATTCATGGTTTTAGAAAACTGATACCAATACCCGGTATTTCGATAAATAATCAAATAGGTTCACATAAAGTAAGAGTTGAAATTCAGGTCAGATTACTTAAGCCAGAGCAAAAGTTTACAGCAATGTTAAGCATTAAAGACAGAATTTATGAGTTATATAAGATAAATAACTATTATTATGGTGCAAATATTGAGCTTCCTACCTTAAGTTCTCCTGATTTAATGGTCATTGAGCTTATAGATAAAGACTCCCTTGTAAAAAATGAAGATTATAACGGGTTTACCTTTATGATTCCTGTTACTGAATAAAATTATTGGGGGTTAAAAAACTGTCTCGATATGATTTTTCAATATAAAGGACTTCCTGTTGGCTCAGGTTTTTAAACTCCTTTTGCAAAACCCTTTTTGAAAGTGTGCCCTTTCCCTGCTCCAAAAATCTTACCAGCAGAGAAATCATTTTATCCGGCAGAATAATTTTTTTATTAATCAAATTTTTAAAATTCTCAAAATTATATAGATATGTAACTTCTTCGGGAATAAAGGTTTCAATAGTATCTAATATACACTCATATAAAAATTCAGCCTGTTTTGTTGCATCAAAATAACGGTATAAATCAGTAGTGTCATTTAGAACTTCAATATTATTATCAATTGTTTGTTTCCATTCGATTAGCGGTAAACGTGGGATAGAAAAGGCTTTCAATACTTCGCTGTATTTAGATATTCTTTTAAAAATTGCTGAAGATACTGGGAAAAATATCCCTTTTGGCGTAAAATTCATTTTTGCTAACCCATAGTGGATTAGATATCTGTGTATGCGCCCATTTCCATCAACAAAAGGATGAATAAAAACAAAACCAAAGGCAACTAGTGCGGCAGCTAAAACAGGATCATAACAGGTATTAAAAAGTTTTAAACTGGTCTCAATTAAGCCATTTATCAAAATCTCTATGTCCTGCCACTTTGCGGATATATGTACTGGAATCGGAGCTCCGGTTTCCCTTTCATGGTCACCAACAAATCCTCCTTGTTTTCGCCATCCCATTTTTACAAATCTTTTATTCTCAATTACAATTTGCTGTAATTTAATAAATTCTTCAGATGAAAGTGGGTTTTCTCCAGCCTGACCAATTACCATTCCCCATCTTTGTGCCCTATTTTGAGGTGGTATTTCTCCCTCAATAGCATAAGAGGCCTTTGAGTCCTTTAGCAATAAAAAAGCTGATGCTCTTAAAAAAATCTCTTTTTCAATTTTGCCCATCATAGTTTCTATTTTTTTTGAAAGATTCAGGTTCTTAAAATAATTAAGTTTTTCTGTCCGCCTGATTAAAGGACAAAAATTTTTTACACCGGGAAGATTATTCCTGATATGATGTCTTTTTGAGTTTTCCGAAGGGCCTGGGTATTGAAGTTCAGAGTCTAATAGGTCGATATAATTACCCGTTTCAACATTTGGTATATTAAGCCTTGTATCCAGTAACCATTCATATAAAAACCAAATTCTACGGCTATATTTCCCGGTTGGCTCATTTTTAATTATGTTCTCAATTTCACTTTGAGATATTTTTTTGAACAATGTTTTCAAAAGGTATAAATCTATGCCCTCATATTTTATGGCAAAAGCAAGGTGACCACCCAAACTATCTTTAGGTTTATGACGTGGTGTAAAAACCATCCAGTCATCTGTTTCATAACGTTTATGTTTTTCACTGATCAATGACAATTTTTCAGGGATAGGTACATTTAAATAATAATTATTTATTAATGCTGCATACCCTACTAATATTCCATTTTCGGGAAGTCCTCTTCCCTGAAAAACATTTATATTTTGTGAAAAATGATTATTAAACATATTATTTTATGAAAAATGATTACATTTTTATATTAACATGAAAAATGATTATAAAAAAATGTTGGCAAAAAAATTTCAAACGTATTAAAATAATTAACTTGTATTATTTATGAGGAGAGTTTCATATGCATGACTGCCACGATCATGTTCATCATGAGTTTAATATCGGAAAATTAAACGAAGAAGTTATGAATTTAAAGTTAAATAACATAACAAAATTTAGCGGGTTTGATGACTTTATGTATTTTTCTTATAAATACTGGCCCTTAATCAAAACATCGCCTGAAAGTGTTGAAAAAATAAAGAGTTTATTTGTCGAGGCCTGTAAAAAATTTAAAAAGCTGAGTAGATTAACAGATGCTCAACTGGTAGAAGAAGCTGAAAAATACAAAACGCACATGTTTGAAGTTGAAAACCTTATTTTTGAATTAAGGGATGTCCATCATGCAACTGTCGCTATTGGTAATTATGTAAAACCTTTTACTATTCAGGAAAAATTTGTCCGAAACTTTAATAAAAAACTGGTTGAAGTTTAAATCTTTTAAATTTTTAGCCCAGATAAACCTGGGTTACAACAGATATTAAAAATCTTATTTGTATCTTTATCCGTGAAAATCTGTGGCTAAATATTTTAAGAAAAAACTATTGAAACATCCGTGTTTCTTAAAAAATCCATTTTTAATAGTTTTATATTATAAATTCTATCCAAAAAATGAGTGAATAAATCCTAAAAATTAGCTATTCACCTTAAGATTTATAAACAAATATTTCAATGTAGTAATATTTTTTGATTTTTGAATAACTTTTTATTTTTTTATTGTTAAAAAATAGTTTCAAAAGACAAGAACTAATATAATAAAATAATCCCTAAAGGATATTCTATTTCATTTTTTTCTGGAGTATTGGCAGTGAGTAACGAGAATATTGCTTCACTAAGGAATTATTTTAATAATTTAATTAATCAGCAAATAGAACAAAATCGTTTTGACCAAAGCAGAAACAAAAAGTTTTCTGATGGTCCCGAACAGAGTGGCACAAAACAACAAACAACAGAAGCAGATTTTTCAGTTCTTGATAATTTGTCAAATCTTTTAGGAGCAGCTCAGAGTGATGGAACAGATTCAAAATTTATCCTTTCCATCTATAAACTGGTTCAATCAGGAGCAAATATAGAAAATGTTGTGAATTTATTAGCATCACTGGCAAATGATACCGGTGATTTATTATATACACGTACGGGTGGAGATGATCCTAACCTGACAGCTCAAAACCGGATCAAATACCTTGCAGGGGATCTTGAAGATTTTATCAATCAGGCAACAAAAATAGCTCAGTGTGGCAAGGATATCAACAAATATATAGACTCAATAACTAATGTTTTTAATCATGGCGATTATGATGATATCAGAAAAGTAATCAGCGCGACCGATTCAATATTAGATGGTAATCATGATCTGAACAAATTTCTTAATTTTGTTGATAATGCTACTAATAACCAGATAAATGAAATGGAGGTCAACCTTTTTTCAATTCAGACGATGACCGATTATGGAGCAAGTCTTGATACTGCTCTAAAAGTGATGAACAATATGGTTATAAAGGATATGGAAGGACGTAAAAATATGTCCGAATTAAACGCTGTAACCCATGAAGCAATGAAAGCTGGCTGTTCTCTCCCTAAGCTTTTTGAAGATATGGCTGAATCCGGTAACTCCAAAAATTTTATGGACAAATGGCTTGCTGACAGGGGGATGAAAATAATCAGCCTGTTAGATAACAAAAAGTATGATCGGATAGAAGGAATAGATAATAAGAAGGATATGGTAATACATCAGGGAGAGAAGGCAGCTCTATGTGCACAAGCGATGAGTAGTACAGATGGTATCCTGCCAGCAAGTGTTCTTTTTTGGAGCTCTGTTCAAACCGGCTCCATGGCAAAGGGCTCAAATTATCTGGATTTATCAAAATTAAAAGCCGGTGTATATGACATTTTTGTTAAAGTAGGTGGTTATGCCGGAGGAACAGACACAGCCAAAAGAAGAGTAGTTGTTTTGGCAAAGGAAGGAAATGAAAACAATGGACTTGGTGATACCAATGATGATGATAATACAGAAAAAGGAATAGATTTTAGCAACCCTGGTCATGAGGATGATTTTCCTGAAGAAGAAGGGTTAGATAATCGCCCATTTTCAGAAAAGGATTATAAAAAACGAAGAGATGAACTTTTCAGAAAAATCTGCATGGATGTAATGGGGAAAGATAACAATTCAGTTGATTTGGATTCAAGTCAGCTAGAACAGTTTGTAGATATGCTGAATAAACTAAATGCCCAAAATGAGAAAAGTGGTTCCTGGCAGGAGAAACTGGCCGAACTGGAAAAAAATCAGGAGCTATACCGGGAAACAGTTAGCCAGGTAAGAAAGCAGATTGCTAAAGAAACTGAAGATAAAAAATTAAGAAACAAAAAAATTATTAAAGAAGATGAAGATAATGCCAAAGAGTTTCAGGATTTCCTTTTTAAACAGGAACTATTAAAAGAAAATAATGGTTTGGGTGATACAAAAGATCAGGATAACCCGGTAAAAGGGACTGATGAAAGTAATCCGGGGAAAAAATCAGATGAAAAAACACCTGTTCCGGTAACTGAACATAAGGCAAATCAACCAGTAATAAATACTGAAAATACAAATGATAAACCTAAAGAAACAAAAAACAATTCTTCAAAAGTAGTTGAACATATAAAAATTATTTAGTTTTTTTTAATTTTGTTCTTTTAGAAGATATACTGTTTATTTATAAGTTAGATTTTAGGTAAAAATGTAATAATAGTTTTCAGTTTATGAGTCTTACAAAAATCTGTTTTAATTGTAAGGAAACAATAGACAGTGATGCCAAAAGATGCGCATATTGTGGTGTCAATGTCAGAGGTTATGCAGAAAATTTCCAGCTTTTCTTGTTCCTGGGAATAATTACGATTGGTATTTTTTCTGGCCTGTTAATCTCAGTTTTTATTGCCATGGGAGGATTAATACTTTTACAGAATATTACAAAATACCTTCTATTTGCCGGATTTAGTTTAATTATAGTTTTGGGAGTGTTGAGTGCTTACAAAAGACATTAACCCAGGAGTTTTTTGATGAAATTCATTTTAAAATTTATTTTTGCAGCTATTTCAGTTATTTTTGCTTCAAAAATTCTTCCAGGTATATACCTTAACGGGTTCTCAACAGCAATGATTGTTGTAATTGCAATGTCTTTATGTAATGCGATTTTAAAACCAGCTTTAATTTTGTTAACTTTACCGATAACCATTTTAACTTTAGGGTTATTTTTACTGGTTATCAATACAATAATAGTTTTTATTGTGAGTGCATTGGTACCAGGATTTGTTGTTCATGGTTTTCTAAATGCTCTTATTTTCAGTTTTCTGATTTCTGTTTTTAATTCAACTTTTTACAAATGGATTGAAAAAGATACTTTAGACATTAAATAAGATGGATTTACCTTATTACTTAAATCTGGGAATCGAAAAAGAGCTGGAAAATATTAAGTTGGGAAAACTTTCCAGAACAAGAAGCCAACTAACAGATAAATATCGTTCTCCAAGAGAAAAAGATATTGAATTTATGTCTACACCTGAAGATAGAATTGCTTATATTTGCAGCCGTTTACCTTCAATTTTTTCGGTAATAAAAGAAATAATTTTTAATTTGCAGAAAATAGCCCTTGATATTAAATTAGAAACATTGCTTGACCTTGGGTCAGGTCCTGGAACTGTGATGTATGCGGTTACAGATATTTTAAATTTGGAAAATATTACCTTAGTAGAAAAAGATCGCTATTTAATTGAAATTGGTAAAAGACTGGCAGCAAATGCAGATATTGATTCAGTTAAAAAAGCAGAATGGATTAACTGTGATATAAATAAAATGCATAATATCCCTTCTTATGATCTCGTCACTTCATCATATGTTTTAAATGAGATGAGAGAAAAAGATATTAATAATCTGATTGAACATCTTTGGGCAAAAACAAACCAATTTATAATTTTTGCTGAGCCCGGAACCCCTGATGGGTTTAAACGTATCAAAATGGTTAGATCTCATCTTATTTCAATGGGTGCAAATATAATTGCTCCATGTCCTCATCAAAATGTTTGCCCGATTACTGAAGGTGACTGGTGCCATTTTTCAAAAAGGGTGGAAAGAACAAAATCACAAAGAATTTTAAAAAAAGGAGAACTATCCTATGAAGATGAAAAATATTCATATATAGTTGCCTCAAAAAATCTGGTTAATGTATCTGATTCAAGAGTAATTAGGCATCCTCAAATAAATAAGGGTCATGTTGGTTTGAAAATATGTACAAAAAATGGTCTTAAAGAAACAACAATATCCAGAAAAGATAATGAAATATATAAAAAAGCGCAAAAAATAAAATGGGGCGATGAATGGCTATTTTAATGATAGAGAATACATTCCATCTTTAGGAACCAGAACCTGTTTTTTGCTACTCCAGCTTACATGGACATGATTTGAATGGTCTGCAAGAGGTACTGCCCCAAGCCTTTTTGCCTCCGGATCATTAAAATATATCTGAGTTGCTCCTGAATCGTGCAATAATTTAATTAAGCCCAAAGTACGGCGGCGATCATAATTTGCGGCATATTTTCCGTCAGGGTTACACCAGGTAGCTTTCCCATCAGTTGAGACAGGACTTATATCCAAAGCTCCCCCGTCACGATGACCGAAGTGAGGCGGATAAAGCCCACCCCACTTTAATGACCCAGCTGTAATGTATAAAGGATATGGCCAGTTTAATTCCCTGATGGTCATGCCAAGATTCAGAAGAAATTCCACCAGATTATTATGCACATACCTGCCTGTAGCCTTAAAAATCTGTAATCCACCTTCGACTGTTGGTATCTGAACCAAATCCTCATAACCAATATTTATTACTGTGTCGATATTTTCATCAATGATCCTGGCAACTATTTTTTCTTTGGCAAAAATCTCATCATTACTACCAATATTAGATACCTTATAGTTTGTCTTGGCAAGGCCATTACTATCAGTTATCACAAAAGAAGGGCTTACCTTTCCTAATACACTTATCTGACCGGTTTTAATCCTTTGCAGAAATTGATGGGAATTATTTCCATATTGGGTTGCAATTTTCATTACATCCCTGGATTGTGGGAATACAGGCTGTACATCAAAATTAATAAATATTCCCTGTAAAGGTAAACCAGCATAGTTAGTAATTCTTATTGTCCAGTCAAATGTTGCTTCCCCATCAGGAGTTACCAGCTCATCTCTTTTCTGCAAACGAATTGATTCAATATTAAATTGTGATAATTTATTTTCTTCAACTTTTAATTCAGGTTTATTTCCTTTTTTATTTGCTGACTTATCCTGGTCCGAAGCTTTTCTCACTTCTTGTGAAGATGAGCAGGAGGTTAAAAAAGCTAAAACCAATAGTGGTATTACCAAATTATCTAAAATTTTCATAGTCACCCAAAACAATAATTTTGCTAAAAATCAGGCTATTGGAATTATTGTTAATTCACACTAAGCATAGTTTTATTTTAGCATTTTGAGTTTTAATGACTTGTAGCATTGATTACAATTTTTTTGTAAAATCAGGACAAAGGGTTTAAAATTAAGTTGATAAATGATTTTAAAATTAAAGGTATAAACTGAATGTTTAACATTGATCCTCTGAAAGCATTAAAAAAGAAAGTACAGCCTACAATAGCTTCAGGGGGGTTAATGGGTTCACTTGGTGACCTAAAGGCCATAAAAGAATCAAAAGATAAAACGCTCGAACGGGATGAGGCCAATATTGATAAATTTAATGAATTATGCAATAAAGGTATGGAAGATTTGGATTCTTTTAGTGAGGGTAATGGTAATTCACTAATTGAAGCAGTAAAAAAGTTTTCCGAAGCAATTGAAATAAAAAAGAACAGACCAGAACCATTCTTTTTTCTTTCATATATCGCCTGTATTGATCAGAATACTGAGGTAGCAATAAAATATTTTCAGGCCGCAAAATTGATTGACCCTGAGTTTCCCGGGTTAGATGAAATAAAAAATCAACTCGATTTATTATTGACTGGTGAACCAGAAGAAAAAGCAGAGTTTGTAATTCCTGATGCAAATTAAACCCTAAAAATCATATTTTCTGTGAGTGGTATGTTTCTGCTTTTATATTTGTATCTATTAACTCAGACTCTCTTATTTCAGTTAATTTGGCCAGACATAAAGCAGTTATGGACAATATAAAATCCCTCACTGCAATATCCAAATAGTTTCCGGTACTTACAAGATTAATTACAATAAAAATCAGCCAGGCTGCCACTAAATATGCCCCCAGCCTGGTATTAAAAAAAACAATTGTACCAGCAATAATTTCTATCACCCCAACCACATTCATAAAAATGCGGGGACTTATATTAAGAATATCAGTAACATAAGGATTTAAATAATTTTCCCAATTAACCAGAATATTAGTAAATTTATCAATTCCTAAAATAATAGGAACAACTACGTATAAATACTTTAAAATATTACATAGATCAATCAATTTTTGTTGATTTATTAGGTTCATATAAACCTCCATTAATGAATTAATAAGAATATTGAAATTAAATT
>CAYRDV010000204.1:0-10786 GCA_964422885.1 uncultured Candidatus Sericytochromatia bacterium | reverse complement strand
CAAAATAATTCCCTTTTTGTAAATTTGCCAGATGATCTGATGAAGCCATTTTTTTTCTAAGTGCATCCTCAGGTTTTTCCAGGCTAAATCCACAAACACCGCAATCCCAGGCACCCATCAGGGGAGCTGTACAATTTGGACAATTTGATGGTGCCGCTTTTACCGTTTGCCTTTTCTGGCTTTCTTCTTCATCAACCATTTCCAAAACATATTGTCTTTGGATAACTCCTTCAAGAGGATATCTTTCATGAAATCGGGTAATGTTTACAATATCAACATCAAAGTATTCTAATTTCCTTCTGATTTTTTCAGCTATATCTCTTAATTTTGCATCAGCTTCAGGTATTTCGCTGATATCTATTTCTGTTTTTTGCCAAAAAATACCATAAAACATTTCCATAATATGTCTATTTGCACTGACGGGTATTATGACGTGTTTTACTCTCTTGGGAGTTATGCCATTATAGGTTTCGGATGCTTCCTCTCCCTCTCTTAACTCAAATTCCAGCATTTCTCCTTCAACATCTAAATAATCTTCATCTCCTTCTTCACCCTGATCTGCAAACAATGATCGTTTAATTTCCCTCAGTTTGGAGATAGGTACAAGCCCTCTTTCAATAATTAATTCCTCCAGACTTTTATTGACAGAACCAATAGGATTTTCTCCTTTAAAAGAAATATTCATTGGTTTTGTTTCATCTTTAATCGAAAAACGTTTAACTGCTTTTTTCTTCTCAATATCTATTGCAGTAAGAACAGGAGTATATGGAATAGGGTCATTTAAATATGTCATTAAAAAAATAAATTTTCTATCCGGTGAAATAGAAATAAGATCACATGGATCATCACCAAGGCTGAATAATTCTCCCTTGAGAGGATAACTTTTTATTTCCGAAAAATTATCCAGACTAATATTCTTAAAGTTTGGCTCTGGTTTGGTTGTTACAGCAAAAATACTTTTTTCATCGGGAACAAGACAAATATTGCCAAGAATCCCCATACTTATATTTTTCTTTGTAAGCTTTTTAGTATCTATTTCATAAATATTAAGATTAGGGGTAGCGCTGTCAGTTATATAAATCCTTTTACTCTGGTGGGCAATAGCCACATTTATTGTTTTGGCGGAACCGGATGGTCTGATAGTTATCTGATCAATAAATTCGGCTTTTTTGGTATCAAAAACATATACTTTTCCCTCATCCCTGTTGGAAAGGCACATAATTTCCTTATCATAAGAAAAATACATATCATAAGGTAAACTTGTGTTTTTACTTTTTGGAATACTGCCAAAAATAAAATAATCAGTTAAAGCCAGAAGAGTCTGTTTATCCAGCTCAGGGTTAAATAAATATGAGCTTTTATCCCGTATTACAATTCCGTAGGACCCATCTTTATAGTAAGGTATATCTCCTTCTTTTTGGGTTTCGTCCAAACCAACTATTACTGTCGAAGTTCCCCATGTATCCCAGTCATCGGAATGGTATTCGGAGAAAGAAGAGCCAGGAAGGTTGATAGAATGTAATTCTTGATTAGATAATGTATCAAAAATTTTGAGCTTTTTTTCTTTATAATCAACAAGGTAACATGTTCCATGAATCTGTTGTCTGGCCGCATTTACTGCTTGTTCTCTTTCTGCCAGTATTTCATCAATTACATTATCCTGAATTAATTGTTGACTAACCAATGCTTTTTTAAGCAAGGTTGTTGTTTCTTCAGATTTTAAAGTCATTGCTCTCTGATCCATAAGGGTATCTCCTAGAAAAAGTCATAGCCTCTATACATTTTAAACTTTATAATTCATTAAAAAATTAAATGATTGTTAAAAGTGCAAATTATTTTCCTTTTAAGGAAAACCATCCTTAAAAAGCTTGCTGTTTATTAGCATTAAAATACTCTTATGTTTTTATAATTTTAATAACATATAGTATTGTTCCCCTTTTAAGGAATTAATTCTGTAATTAGAATCAGGAGTCCCACTTTATGGAAGGTTATTTCTTTACTAAGAAACAGGGACCCGGTACACCAAGAATCATTTTTTATTACTTAATTTATATACTACACCTGACATATAATCAAGTAGGTAAATCTCATTATTTTGATCAATTCCAAAAGATGAAATATTTAATCCTGAATTTAACAATATTTTATTACTAATAACTTTATTGTCATACCTGAGTTCCCAGATATTTCCACTACCAAAATCTCCATATATATAAGAACCTTGCAACTCAGGCAATAATTTTCCTCTGTAAACATAACCACCCGTGACAGAATATCCCTTTGAATGCTCATATTCTATAACAGGTAAGGACATATTTTCCTTATTACAAAAACTTGTTTTATAACAATGAAAACCTTCCATTATATTCCAGCCATAATTTTTACCTTTTTCGATAATATTTACTTCTTCATAATTATTTTGACCAACATCGGCAACCCATAACTTTCCTGTTTTCTTATCAAAACTAAATCTCCAGGGATTACGAATCCCTTTGGCCCAGATTTCTTCCCGAAAACCATCCTTATTTTTATAAAATGGATTATCATGAGGTATTGAATAATTTTTACCATTCTGGCCTTTATTCACATCAATTCTTAAAATTGAGCCTAAAAGAGCCTTCGGGTTTTGCCCGTTACCCTGAGGATCACCGCCACTACCACCATCTCCCATGCCGATATAAAGGTAACTATCCGGTCCAAAATCAATCATACCGCCATTATGATTTGCATATGTCTGCTCAATTTCCATGAGGATTTTTTCTGTTTCTCTTACTGGAATACTTTTATCTGTTGGCCCCTGTTTTACATGAAATCTTGCTATAACAGTTCTTTCAGGATTAGAAGCAATATAATTTACATAGAAAAAACCATTTTTCTTAAAATCAGGGTGAAAAGCCAAACCAAGCAAACCCTGTTCAGAGCCATTTGTTACCACTTTATCAGATAAATCAAGAAAAACATTATAATTTTTTGTACCGGATTTATTTGAAAAGGAAAGAATTTTCCCACCCCTTTGAACTACAAATATATTATTGGAATTATCAGGACTATAGGTCAAAAATAAGGGTTCATTAAATTTTAAATTTGGGAATGCTTTTTCCAGGAAATATTTGCCTTCTGCGGAATCAGCAGAACATGATAATGTACATAAAATTGAAAGTGAAACAAGTGTATTGAATCTTTTCAAAGATTTTAGGAAATTTTTTATATTCATATAAAGAGTTGCATTAAATTACTAAAATTTTTTGGAAAAATGATAAAAGAGTTAAATCATTCTTCAAGTTCATATTTTAAGATGGAAGCCTTCATGCTTAGTTCTCTTTTAACTTTTTCACGTAATGCACAAACTTCATTAAACAAATTTGTGTCTTTCAAAATTATTGAAAAAAAGTCCAGATAGGTAAGAACAACAAGAGCTTTAAGAATCAAATGCATATACATTAAAAGCTCAATCTTTTCTTCTTCAGTTTCAGCAAGGGTTTCTAGTTCATTCAAAGTAGTATTAATTGTTTCAACTACCATCATACAGTTTAAAACAACTTCAACTGCATTTTTTGGGGGAGTCATATCACGGTTTTCAAAATATTTTTCAACAAAACCAGTTAATGCCTTGACTTCAGTGCTATCAGACATTTCAACCAATAATGAAAAAAAACTGTCGTTACGAAACTTACTCATAAATTTAATTTTTTTTATTTTCTATAAGACAATTTTATCATGTTTATTTTAGTATAAAATAGCTTATTAATTAAAACTAAAAAATAAATTAGTTATAAAAATTGCTTTAGCAGGAAATAAAATTATTGTCTTCAATTACTGATAAAAGATACCTAAATTTTTTTCCATATAATCCCCAAAAATTATTTGGAAACTGGAATCTCCAATTTTATAAAAAGTATTACTTTGAGGATATTGCAACACTAGATTCAGCGCTAATCAATCCGACCCAATTTATTATTACCAAACAGGTTATTATTGATACCAGTAAAAGGCTGAACCGGAAAATTAATCTTGTTATAACAGCAGTAGGGACAGGTTCAATTGTCAATACTATTGAACAGAACCTTGAAGAACTTATTCATTACATTGATTCAATAACTTTAACCGACTTAAAAGATATTGATCTGAATAAATGGGAAAAAATAAACCAATCTGAAATTGTTCTTAAAAAGAAAATTGGTAATATTCTTGAATCTAATTTTGTCGATTCCCTGTCCGGGGATATGTTTTATGGAAATGAACTTTTTGGTGATATTCCAAACCGTTTCATCTATAAAAATAAAAATCGTCTTTATGATATTTGGATAAGAACCTATTCAAAAAACAGATTGCCAAAACTAATTGAAAAAACAGTCAAAAATATTTTGCAAAAAATTTATTATAAAAATAGCTTTCCAGAAATATTTACTCCTGATATCGGCAAACTCCTTGCTTTTGATATAGCATTAAAACGACCAATTTTTAACAGGGAGCTTGAATACCATTATCAGAATTATCCTGATAAATCGATTATCGCTATTGCTGATGGAGCATTTGAAGTTCTTTCCAATATCTATGAAAGAATACCCAGAAAGGGTACTATTTTATTTCATGATTATGGATTCTTTTTACCCGAAAACCGTCATTTAATTGAGAATTTTTTAAGACCTGATAATGTAAACAACCCTTTTGTTCGTAATTATTACGGAGAGTTTACGACAGATCCAAGCTTTGATTTTTTATATTATAAATTTATTAACTATGTAAATAAAATTAGTATCAAAAAAACAGTAGATAGAGTTTCAGAAATTACAAACACACCATCTTTACTAATTAACCTTGATGGTGATGAAAGAAAAGTTACTTATTTCATCGACTTAATCAGGGAAAGGTTTGAAAAATGGAATATTACTGAAAAAGAAAGTATTGGTGGAATTGTTAATGATTATATTAATGGGGTAAAAACTGGCAATCCTGATGTAGACAACGTAGTACTTGATATTAATGAAAAACTAAATAATACTCTTTCTGAAGATAGAAAACTTACTATTAAAAAAATTCTGCTTGGTTACTTTAATGACGATGATCACAGATTTTTAACTATTGAAATTAATAAATAAATGGGTATACACCTTGAGAGTTTCTTAAAACAGGGTTTTTAGCATTACAGTGCTCTATCCTTTTCTGACCACAAGCTAATTATCTTATCTGAAACTTTTAATTGAAATTGCATTATAATCACACCAGTATTCACATAAACCACAGCCAATACAGCTTTTATTTACCAGAGGATGTTTATTTTCATCAATCAGAATTGCCTCTTCAGGAAAAGGACACGACATGACACAAATATTACATTCTTTATCATTATAAGTGATACATTTTTCTGTATTTACAAAAGCTATACCCATTTTAATCTGTAACTTGTCTGTTAGCTTTAACGCCCCACTTGGACAGGCTTTCATGCAACTTAGATCATCACAGACAAAACAGGGGCGTTCAGAGGGAACTACTATTGGAAACCCGGCAAGAAATTTACCTTCAATACCTGCAAATCTTATGCTTTCCTGTTCACAGGCCTGAACACATTTACCACACTTTTCACAAGTATCTATAAATAGTTTTTCTTCAATGGCACCAGGAGGACGAATCGGAGTATGGGAGAGAATACCAAGATTATCACCAACAGTTTCTCCCAAAAAACGAAAAAATTTAAAAACCCCTTTTTTGATAAAATCTTTACGATTAAATAATTCTTCCTCCATCTGGTCTTAATTTGGAGCAGGAGTAGAACCACCAGGAAAGCTGAATCTTTGATTTAACTGATGTATTTCCTCAACAATTTTTTTATTTTGATCAGTATGTTCTTTTAAGGTTTTATTTATTTCTTTTAGTTGTTTTACTATTTCATCCATACCTGCCGAATCATTACCATGAGACACTAAATTTGAGGCACTATTGGCCTGGTTAGACGCTGCTGCTGGTTTGGTCGGTTTACCAATTTTAATATCAGTTGCTGCATTCATTGGAACAGCCATAGCTACTGTTATTCCAAGAGCTACGCCAAATACTGTTCCGGTTATAAAATTTCTATTCATGATTTTTCCTTTCTTTTGAGGATATCTAAACTATATGTTATAGTATTTTATCCTTCAAACAAATAATACACCTTTTAAGTTTCAGCTAAATTTTCAAAAAAATTGTAAATCTTAGTTAATATTGATCCGTTTTAGAAAAAAAATTTATATGTTAAAAAAAAAAATTGTAGTATAATTTTAGCAAAATTCACTGTATACCTGGATGAAAGTATTAACTATATATGTTCAAATTTATTAGAAAAAATTTAATACAACTCTGGCATTGCGAAGAGGGAAAATTTAACGATTTTCTGGCTACAAACCTGGGAATTGTTTTGGGTTTAGGCCTACTTGGCTGGGCGATAGTTAGTGGTTCAAAAGCCACCAAGTTTTTTTATAATGTTGATGGTATTGCGATCGTTTTGGGTGGCACTATTGCCGCAACACTGATTAGCTTTCCGCTAAAAGAAGTACTTGGCGTTTTTAACAGCTTTAGGATTGTTTTTTTTAGTACAAAACAGGATTCTGATTTTGCCAACTTTACAATTACTGATGCGGTCGAAACTTCTCTTTATTCATTTAAAAATGATATCGGTTTTAAGGATATTATTGAAGAATGTGCTCCTCAGGTATATGACCCTTTTTTCAGGGATGGTTTGTCCCTTGTTGCTGGTAATTACCCGCCGGAAATGGTGAAGGAAACAATGCAGACCAATATTGGTAACAGAACTCTCAGAGAGTTATCACAGGTTAAACTGCTAAGGTCTATGGGAAATTTTTCACCAACATTTGGAATCATTGGTACAGTAATAGGCCTAATCCAGATGATGGCGGTAATGAAAAGTGATATTTCCAATGTTGGTGAGGGACTTGCTACAGCATTTGTTGCTACTTTTTATGGTGCATTGCTGGCTAATCTTTTCTTTCATCCGATGGCAGAAAAGCTTGAATCAAGAAGAACCAAAAATATATTAAATATGCAGTTAATTATGACAGCTACATTACTTGTACAGGCAAAACATCATCCTGTATATATCGAAGCTAACCTGAATTCATTTATACCACCAAAAGAGCGTTATGGCCGCTTTAATAACGGCGAATTTGCAGGTGCTCCCAGAATCAAAGTTTCAGGAAAAGGCGGCCCGAAAAAGGCCAAAACTAAAAGAAAAGGCGGAGATCCTTTTGATGATGATATTTTTTAGTTTGTAGAAAGCGTTAATACATGTGGTGGTGTGGCATCAGCAGGATAGATATAACTTAGAGTAATTTTTTTACCTTCACTGGGTTGCAGGTCTAAACTAAGTAAAGGTTGACCTTTTTGGCCAAATCTTTGTACAAGATGAATAAAGGATACTTTATGCTGATTATATTCTGTATATTCAAGTTTAAATTCCCCCCGAAAATTTATTTTTTCAGGAGGATTATTATAAAAGGATAGTTCTTCCTGTTTCTTGTTTTCACCTATTCTGACCGGAGAATCAAAGCTTATTGAAATATTTTTTTGTTCTTCCGAATCATTGAATAAGGGAATTTCTACCTCATAGGTAATACCATAATTTGAATGTGCCTGAAATGCCGTATCTTTGTATCTCTTTTCCATCGTGGCACTTTGTACCTGCCCGGTTGTAAGCGTGTTTCCCTTTACCGTGTTTAAAACATAGGCAACATTTGTTCCTTTTGCCGGAAGTACAAAGAAACCCTCATTGTTTACTAACTTTGCATTCCAGGTATTACCGATAGCTACTCCTGATACCCTTCCATAAATAAATGGCTCTCCGGGTTTTCTAGGTATATCATAGGGGGTTGGAATTTTGTCCCTTTTTTCAGAAAGGCGGCCTTTTTTTAAAATATTTTTCCAGTCTGAAATAGTTGGCTTACTACTTGAAAAGAAAAACTTTTTTTCATATAAAGCAAGATCTGCGATATATACGGGCGTATCACTCCATAGTTTAAAAAGGGATGTCCGGCCATTTACCGGAGGAGTTAATGTTTTTATTTCTATTGCTTCATTCATTAATAAAAATGTTTCATTGGGCTGTATTTTTACATTTCTTTTTTCAAACCGGCTTTTATTTCTGATTATATCCTGAGCAACCCTATCACCAGGGCCTGCAAAATTAAGACCATTGTCATTATTAATAAAATCAGGCAGCTTAAAAAACGGGGAATCAGGCTGACTATTATAGGTTGCTGAAGCCAGTATTTTAAGGTTAGCTGGCTTATTACCGGGATTTTGGATAATAATACCTTCATATAAAGTTGTCAGGTCTCCCTTTTCCCTTTCTACAGCAATATGGTGGGTAAAGATGTCAAAATTACCTTCAAAGGATCTGTTTAGATGAGCATCAGGTGATGTCATATTATCAGAAGGAAAAGTAGAAAGCAGTATCCCTTCTGTTTTAACAACTTCCGGGCTATTACTGTTAAATACAGCAACAGGATTTAAATTTCCTGGTAATGGTAAAATTTTATAAGGAGTATTTGTTACTGTCGCTGTTTCAGCCAGTAAATTTCCTCCGAAATTAATTGAAAGTGTAAATAGGATAGTTAGTGAAGTTAAAGTTAATTTTAACTCTCCTCTAACTCCTCTCTTGAAAAGAGAGGAGGATAAATACTTTATCGCGCCCTCTCTTGAAAAGAGAGGGCTGGGGAGAGTTTCTTTTTCTAACATATTTTCGATACCTCTAATCTTTTTCCAGAAATTCTTTTATTTTTTCAAATACAAATTCTTTTTCATAATCTAAAAGCACAAGATGGTTTGATTTGTTTAACCAAACTATTTCTTTTTTATCTGAAGAAACATTCTCATAAATAAACTCTGAGCCAGATGGACAGGTTGTAATATCTTTTTTGGAATGAATAATTAAAATGGGAGCTGTTACTTTAAACAAATTTTTTCTGACATTATCTATTAATCCAAAAGCATTTCTGATTGTATTTAGTGATATATGCTTTACTCTGATATATGCTTTTCTTTCAATCGGGTCATCAAGGTTAGGTGGTGGAATTGTCGGAAGATAATTAAAAAATTTACCTACTGTATTCAGATAGGTTTCAGGCTTTAATAAGTAATACCACCTGTGTCTAACAAAAATAAAAGTACTTACAGCAACCAGCTTTTCTATTTTATATTTTGCTGCCAGCTTAAGTGCTATTGCTCCTCCGGCAGAAAACCCAATAACATACACTTGTGGATAGTTTTTTGTTAGCTCCAGAAAATTTTTTTCGACTTCATGATACCAGTCCTTCCAGCCATATTTATCCATAATTTTCCCCTTTGTACCATGGCCAGGATAGCGTGGTGCTCTTGTTGTATAATTATGAACATTCAGATAGTCAGAAAGTTTTGAAACTTCATAGGGCGAGCCGCAAAGCCCATGTATAAGCAGACAGGCAACCGAGCCTTTTTCTTTATGAAATGCTTCGCAACCTGGTATTACTTCTTCTTTAATTGTTTTTTCCATATGAAATTAAATTTCAGATCATTTTATAAAAAGTATAACTAAAAGTTTGATTTCTATTAAGATAAAATTAGCTTAATTTATTATTTATCTTGCTAAAATAAGTTGAATAAAATTAATAATTCTTGTAATATACCTGCATATTTACAGGCCATATTTATTAAACTATAGGGAAAAATCATGAAAAAAAGATATTTGATCGCTAGTTTGTTGAGTTGTTTTAATCTTTTTTCTATTAATACCAGTGCTTTTGCTCAAAGCACCAATGATCCTACTTTCTCGGATGTTTCCCCCAACCATTGGGCTTTTACTGCTCTGGAAAAATTAGTCAAAAAATATAATTTTAAATTAGGATATCCTGATGGTACTTTTAAAGGGAATAAAAATCTGACAAGATATGAGGTCGCAGCTCTGATTGTACAACTTTTGGAACAAACTCCGGCAAAAAAAATTGAAAAAGAAGATACTGCTCTTTTAAAAGACCTGATAAATAATTATTCTAAAGAACTTGATTTATATAAAAATATTGTAAATCAAAAACTGCAAAATCTGGAAAATCAGATTGATGTACTTGAACTTGAGCATGATAAAGGTTTATTTGAAATGCATAATTTTATGGATAGTTTACCATTTTTAATTTCCGGGGATATTGGATTTAGGTATCAGCTAAATACAAAAAAAGCTGGTGATTTTAATAATCAGGTACCGCAAACAAGGACCAGTATCAGTATTGATAGCAGAAACCATGATGAAATAGGATATGGAGTTAGATTAATTAGTGGTGCTTTAAATAAACCAGGTAATACCTGGTGGAAATTCTCTGACTTTTTTGACAGAGTGCCAGTTACTTTAGACCGTTTTTTTGCTTTCTACAAACCCAATGATCATTTTAAATTTACTTTAGGTAGATTTAGTGATCCGTTTTCTAATACTGAAATTTATTTTGATGAAGAAATAAGTCCACAGGGTGCTTTACAAACACTTAGCTTTAATGATATTTCACCTTTTCTCAGAGAAGTTAATTTTAATGCTGGTGAAATAATAGTAAATATGGATCCTGATTTTGGAAACGCTTATTCCCTGAACGGAAATGTTGATTTGAAGTTTAATCTTGGTGATTTTGTTGGCTTAAATCTGAAAGGCGGATATTATCATTATATTGGTGAGGCTAATATTGGTAAAGCCAATAAAAATGCCACTGATAAAAAGGTTGATCCTAAAATAGTTGGCAATACAAATACTAATACCCTTAATGCAGATAGCAGTTTT
>CAYRDV010000203.1:0-10790 GCA_964422885.1 uncultured Candidatus Sericytochromatia bacterium | reverse complement strand
GAAATCAAAAAAGATGAAACTGATATTACTAAGGGATACAAATCACTAAATGATGAAATACATTCATTACGAGACAAACTGAGCTCAAAAATTGATGATTTAGATGAATTGGAAAAAATGCTAAAGTCATCCGATTTTCCTGATTTTATGCGTGAAAAAAGTGAAGAAAGGGTTCAATACCTTAAAAACCAAATTAAAGCAACTGGGGTTACTTTAAACGACAAGACTGAAAACTTAAAAACTATAAAAGGTGAAAATGCTGAAGCTGTTAAAAATATTAAACCACTTTCTGAAGCAAAAAATGTTTCTGCCAGTAAACTTGGGCTTGCTGATATGCAGGATAAAGCACTTGAATCTGCTTTACTAAAAGGTGGGCAAGGAAATTTAAATACAACATTGCTGGAAAAAAATAAATCAGCTCTAAAAACTGTTGAATCTGTCTATGATGATTCTAAAGTGCCAGATGATGTAAAAAAAGCTCCTGATTATAAAAAGGCTTCATTGTCTTATAAATTTGCTATTGCCTCGGCCAAACGTAATGAAATTGGTGGTAACATTGCCTATATGTCTGGCGAAATTGCCAGAGATAAAGGAAAATCCGAATTTGACGATCGGTTATCACATAAAAGAGGACTTTTGTCAGAGCTTCAGGACCAAAGAAAAGTTGCTCCTTCTCAGAAATTATATGAAGAAATTAATGAAGTTAAAGAACAAATCAAGAAATTAGAGCAGGCTGCCAAAACTCATGGTGAAAAGAAAGCAAATGAAGAAGTAAATAAAGTAAGTACTGATTTTTCCAAAGAAAGTGTTACTGTTATTGAAAAATATGAGGCAGAAAGAGTTAGCCTTAATGATTCACTCCCTGAAGATGAACAACTGAAATTATTTTCTTCTTCAGTAAAAGCCACCGGACAAACAGCTTTTGCTATTTCATCATATATTCCTGGTGAATCACTCCGACTTTTTGAAAAAAGTCAGGAAACAATAACCAAAGAACCATCTTTAATCAATAAACCTGATTTGAAAATTGAGCTTGAAGGAAATATTAGCTTAATGTCTCATGAGAGTTTTGAAAAAGCCAGGATCGCTGATAAAAAAGATGGAAAAGCTATTCAGGGTCTTTATGATTTTTCCGGAAAGGTTTTAGATGATGTTAAAAAAGAACCTGAACTAAATAAATTGGCAGGAAAAAATGAAGGCCTTCAATACGTTCAGGGAATGAGGGAACAATATGATCAGGCTTTTACAGTTCTTGGTAATGAAGTTACAGAAGTCGCAGACAGTTTAAGAGCAGAAAAAACAAAGTCACTGGAAATTTATAAAAACTATAAGTTTGATGCCATTGATGCTGAAGATGATCACTTTATTGGTTCTACTCTGATGAAAGCCAGGGATTTCTGGGGAGGTGGAGATGGTAGCGAAGCTGCTGATTATAAAAACTTTGATCTGGATAAACTTGAAGAAGCTCAAAATAATCTTGAAAGCCTTTACAGTACGAATATAATCGAAACCAGAAGCATTAAAACTAATTTGGATAAACCCGGACGATGGCAATATCTGGCAGAGCTTGCCGCGGACAAAAATACAGCTTCACCGGTGATACGTACTTTTCTTAAAACAGGTGGTATGCCAAAGCCTGAAGTAACCATTCTGAAAGATGATAAAAACCAGCCGGTAAAAGATAAAAATGGTGATTTGATTGTATTAAAAACTCAGGTCAATGGCGGCTTTCTGGATGCAGCCAAACAAGTAAAAGACCAATATGGAGTAATGATTGGGCGTGAGTTTGATAAAGCGATTGAAAAGCCACAAATAATGGCTGATAAATATAATAACCTTAGAGTGACAGATGTTATCGGTCTTGATGCAGAAGTATTAAAAACAGGTAACAAGTGGGTAGATGGGGCTGTTGATTTTGTAAACAAAACTGATAATTTCCAAATGCTGGTAGAAATTGCTGCTATGGAAGTGGCAACTGCTGGTATGTCTTCTTCGCTTGCCGCAGGTCGTCTCGGAAAAGCTTTGGTCACAATGGCAGAAAAAGTCCCTGGATTTGAAAGAGCTTTGGCATTTACTTCCTCTGTTAAAAATTTTCTACCCAGTATCGTTCGTGGTGAAAAAACTGTTGCTGAAGCGGCGGGCTTAGTCGCAGGGGTTGCCAGAGGTGAAGCGGCACTGGTACGTTCAACATCTGGTATCAGACGTTTACAGAATGCAGGTGAAGCGGTAAAAACAGGTGGTGCTTTGAGAAGGATTGCCGGAGGCAGTACAGAGATGCTTCAGGTAATGGCTATTCAGCATGGTATGAATTCTGCCGCCCGAAAATTATATGGTGAAGACTCATGGATTACCAAAGGAGTTGAATTGGGCGGACAGTTTATGTTCGTCAGCGCTGCTGATAAAGTTTCCGGTATGAAGAATTTTTCCTCCCGTCTGGCAATGAATATGGGAATGGCAGTAAGTCCAAATGTTTCTGCTTTTGCAACGGAAGAGTTTATGAAATCCAGCCTGGGCAGGGAACTGACCAAAGAGGAAAAAGCGGATATTGCTACTTTTATCGGTTATGCCACTCAGGTGACAAATATTCTTGTCCCTTCAGTAATAGGCGAAGTAAAACATGGTTTACACCAGAGGAAAATGAGCCAGCAGGCAGAACATATTGCTGTCGCTAATCTTAACCATATTGCACCTGGACTGTCACCAGATTCTCCGGAATATAAAAGTTTACATGCTGATATGACTGATTATGTTAAGAATACAGGCTCTCCTGATACTTCTCCGACAAAGTTCAGAGCAGAATTAAATAGTTTAAAATCTAAACTTGAACAAAAATTGCCTGGCGGAGTCCATGATAATGCGAATTCTTTCTTAGGTAATGAATCTGTTAAAATTGCTTTGAAAGAAATACCACCTATAAAAACGGGAAATATTGCCAAAGACGGAGTTACAGAATATGGTAAGCAGCTTGAGGATGCCCTTAATAAATTTAATGAAAACAGCGGTTTACCCAAAATTGACAAAGAAACAATTAGCCGAACAGTATTACAGGAAAAACTGAAGAAGGCTACTGCTGATTTGGAAGTTCTCGACGTAAATTTTGAAAAGCTGGTTAAACCAGAAAATGCCCAATCTCAGTTGGAAAATTTAAACACTCAGTTAAAGAAACAAAAGGAAGAACTGGTTAATCGGATTAAGGATTCTGTAGGTGGTGAAGGTCCTGCCAGAGAAATTGCTGAGATGACCTTAAGAACCTCACTTGAATCTCTCGCTTCAGATAAGAACCTTAATACCGAAGGTCTTGTTGTTCTTTTAAAGGCAGGAAATGAGCTGGGTACACCATTAAACCTGAAAATTAAACTAGATGAGTCCATACCTGCTATGGATTGGAATGTTAAATTAAATAAAAATAGCCAGGGCGAAGAACAAATCGTTTTTTCACGACCAGATGAACCAGAGCTTACTATCAAAAAATCAGAGATCGAAAAAATTAGCATTGATGAAAAGGGTATTTTAAATCTTAAAGCTAAAGAACTTCCTGGTGATAAAGGTCAAACTGAAGTTATTGCAAAGGGTAATGAAAATAACCCTGTTTTTGAAAATGAGCCTAAAGCAATAGATGAAATTAACCGGGAAGGTAGTGATGCCGATAAATTTGCGGAAGGAATGTTTAATAAATATGATCCAGCCAAAATAGAGTCTTTAGCTAAACAACCAGTTGCAAATACCAGAAAAGTTTCCGAAATGGAATATCAGACCAAAGATACCAGCAAAGATAATAATGAAGCTCTTTATTATGGCATGAAGTCAGAAGAGGGTCTAAAAGCAGGAAAAAAACCAGCTCATACAATTGAAAATCATAGTTATGCAAAATCAGATGGTGAATTGGTACAAAGAGTTCAGGAAGATCTTTTAAATAAAGGTAAAGAAGGAATAAGAACCCGCTGGAAAGATAATGAAACTATGGATTTGGCTATTACCAAAGCTCTTCAGGCAGAAAAAGAAAATATTGCCAAATGGCTTGGTTCTGGAACAAAGGAAGGCGAAATAAAAACGATCAGTGTGCCACTTGATATGGGTAATCTTGGGACTGGTTTTAAGGCTGTGTACAAAGATAACCATAAATCAGTGGAAAAGGTAAAAGAGCCATTAGATAGTGTAACACTCCAATTACGCTATAAAAAGGAACCTGATGGAAGTGGAAATTTTGTCATTCATACAGCTTATCCAGGTAATAAAATATTTGAGCTTAAGCCAATAAAATTACAGATTGAAAAACAGCCTGACATCGTTAAAAATATGGACAAAAATGAACCTAAAAATTTAGGCAGGACTGAAAAATTTGTTTCAGACAGAGCGGACAAAGCATTAGAAGAATTAACAAAAGGGTTGGGCAATAAAAATTTATCTGATGATGATTTTCAGAATAAATATGGTATGACACGCCCTGAAGCAACTGACCTGCATAAAAAATTAATTGTGGAAAAAGAAGCAAAGCTCTGGCAGGAAGTTAAGGTTAAAAACCCTGATGCTGAAGTTGTCGATCAGAATAAAGGGATTTATGCCTTAAAATTACCTGATGGCGGGAAAATATACGGGTCCATATATTCCGTAAGAGAAGCAGGTGATGATATGAAAAACTTTACTCATGTTGCTTCAAAACTTCAGGTTGGTTCTACTACATCAGAGAATCAGACTTCTGTAATTGCCCCAAGTGGTAGCTTTGCTCAGAATCGTGTCAACCCTTATCCTGGAGATCTGGATTTTGCAGAGCATTTAATTATTAAAGCAGATAATGTTGATGATTCAGGTAAAATACTGGCTAAAAATTTACAGGATGCTGTTAAACGATCAGTTAATGATCCAAACCTGGAATTTGTTGAGCTAAAAGTTGGTAAAAACCCATATGATAACTCTTCATTAAAGTGGAACAAAGATGAGGTACTTGCAGGGCAAAAGGAAATAACCAACCCTGACACAAATGAAAAACGCCTCATTACTATGGCTGAAGCGGCAAAAAATCCCGGTATGGTAAAGCTTGATTATGCCGGGATGCAGGATGGTGCCTTAAAAGAAGTTACCAATGTTGTAAATGTTAGCGTTGTAAATAATGAAGGTAAAACAATTAAAACCAATAAAATGGACTCCTCAGCGTACCAGGAATTATATTTTGGCAATATAAATGAGCATCAGCTCACAGAATTGTTGCGAAAACCGGAAGTAATGTCTTCGTATAAGAGCTTCCTGGAAAAAGATATTTCCAAATATGCCGATAATGAAAATTATCTGAAAACGGCAAAAAGATTGTATAACTATCTGAAAGTAACTGGTAATAATGAAGGAGCTTCTAAACTTGCCCCGCTTTTCAATTCAAATGAGAGCAAACTGGCTATGTTCAATGAAGATATCAAAATGGCTTCTGATTATTTGTCAAAAGTAAAAGATGGTAAATTTGATAAAAAAGACTTTGTAAAAAGGATTGAGGAAGTTCAGGAATTTGTAAATCAGAAAAAAGGAAATAGTAATACTTTTGGCTTTAGTAAAGATGATATTCATTCAATAAATCAGGACTTTAATAAAGCTATTAAAATGCTTAATGGTACAGAAAAGCTAAATATTAAAGAGTTAAGTAGAAATATTGAACGAATTAGTAATAAATTTGAAGAAGTAGTTAATACAAAAGCAAGTGAGGCTGTTATTGAAAATTCAAAAGGATTAAAGCTTAAAATAAATGAATATAAAAAATATACGGTTGTAAATAATCCTGAGTTGATGAAACAAATAAATTCTGACAAATTTGCATCAAAAGAAGTTGTAAAACAGCAACTTGAATTACTTAGCGGAGATAACAAAAATGGTGCTTATAAAAATCTTCCTACTCTTGATGAACTTGTCGTAAAAGGAGCTGGTTTTAAAGGAGATAAAGATAAAGCTGTTCTGTTCCAGACCTATTCTACTGGCCCTGATAAAGTAAAAGATTATGCCGGAAAATTAAATGCAGAACATTATGGTCGTGCCCCTGATGTAATGTATGGAAAAAATCTTAGGCCTGATGGACAGGAAATACGTTCAGGAAATAATCCTGATTATGTGCAGGAACTGGTTGGCTATAAGACAATAAAAAGCAAAGATGGCGATTTGGAAGGATATAGTGATGATATTGCAAAAGAAGGAGAAGATTTCGACTCTAAAATAGTGAGCGGTGTTGCCAGAGCGGATAATAATAATAATCAGATCATGCTTGAAGAGATGGGGATGTTACGTGATGCCAAAGTTATTTATTTTGGATTAACAGGTAAAGAACATGAACATCCTGATTCTGTAACTTCAGCAGAATTGCTGGCAGTTTTAAATGATCCGGTATTACGTAATAAAGTGGTATTTTTCAAAATAGACCCTTAAAATGTAATACTTTTTGCTACATCAATATCAGTGATAGTATAGATAATATTCCCATCATCACCCTGAAGAACTTCTATTAAATCAGGTTCCAGTGCATGAACTTTTCTGATTAGTGATGTCATAATCCCTCTGGGCTGGATTTTTGGTAAACCCTGCTCTTCGCTGATAACTACCAGCAGTGTTTCATCTATTTCTTCATAATCGAGTAATATCGAGAAAAATATTTTTTCTTCCTGACCAAGTTTTAAATCTACTTCTTCTTCAGGTTCTGATTCAGGTTGTTCGTCCTCTGTTTCTTCTTCAGAAACAGGAATTTCTACTACTTCTTCCGGTTTTAAAACAGGTTCAATACTTTTTACTTCTTCAGTTTTTGGTTGTTCTGGCTTAGACACTTCGGATTTTGCCACCTGTTTTTTATGCTCATATTTTATTGACCATAATTTAAGCAGTTCATGTGATGAGCATGAGGCAAAATACTTACCATCAGGGCTAAATTCTACAGTATAAATCTCGTCAAAGTAACCGGGTAAAGATTCTATTTCATTACCGGAGTCTACTTCCCATATTTTGATTGTTTTATCCACACTACAGGAAATAATATATTTTTCATTCATACTATATCTGGCAGAATTTACATTCCCATTATGACCAGTAAATGTCTGTATCAGTTCTGTTGTTTCAATATCCCATATTTTGATTGTTTTATCAGCACTTGCAGAAAGCAGGAATTTATTATCAGAACTAAATTCGACTGAATTAACATTTCCTTTGTGACCTTTAAACGTTTTTATCTCTTTTGCTGTTTCTGCATTCCATATTTTTATTGTTTTATCAAAGCTCGAAGAAGCAATTAATTTAGCGTCAGGGCTGAATTTTACTGAGCTGATAATATCGTCATGACCATTAAAAGACTGAATTTCTTTACCGGAGTTGATATTCCATATTTTAATGTTTTTATCCATACTGCATGAAACAAGAAGTTTACCATCCTGTGAAACTGATATAGATTTAAGTGGATCAGTATGACCAGTAAGTGTTTTTATCAATTTTCCACTTTCCAGGCTCCAGATTTTTATACTTTTGTCAGTACTGCCTGAAGCCATTGTTTTACTATTTGGTATTAAAGACATAGTAAGAATTGAGCCTGAGTGCCCGGTTAGGGTTTTTACCTCTTTTCCATTATTAAGAGCCCATATTTTAATACTTTTATCAAAGCTCCCGGATATTAAAAATTTGCTGTCAGCACTGAAAGTAATAGCACTGATATAACCCTGATGCATCATTGTAAATACTTCATTTACATCAACTGATGAAAAATAATTCTTCTCTTTTGGTGGAATGATTTCTACTGGTGTTTCCACCTTTTCTTTCTTTTTCTCACTGATCAGGTCCCACATATCATTTACCGCAGAAACTTCTTTTGGCTTTTTTGCTGGTAATATTTCTGGTTCTTCTGTTTTTTCATGAGTTGCTGATTTTTCATTTACCTTGGATTTAAGTACTTTATACAGTTTTATATTTTTATCAAAGCTTCCTGTTGCCAGATATCGTCCATTTGGACTAAACGCCAGAGCATAATTTTCTTCTGAGTTTCCGGTTATCGTTTTTACTTCGGTACCTGATTCGAAATCCCATATTTTTATAGTTCTGTCTGAGCTTGCTGAAGTCAGATATTTGCCATCAGGAGAAAATAACACAATATTAATCCAGTCTGTATGACCAGTCAGTGTTTTTATTGCTATTCCTGTATCAGCTTCCCATATTTTTATAGTTCTGTCTGAACTTGCCGAGGCAATATACTTACCATCAGGGCTATAGGTGACATAATTTACCCAGTCTGAATGACCTTCTAATGTTTTTATTTCTGTGCCAAAATCAACATCCCATATTTTTATCGTTCTGTCAGAGCTTCCAGTTGCAATATATTTACCCAGTGGACTATAAGCCACTGAGTATATCCAGTTTCCATGACCCTTCAGTATTTTTATCTGTGCTCCTGAATATACAACCCATATTCTGATTGTTTTATCATAACTTGCTGAAACAAGATATTTACCATCAGGGCTAAAAGCTACGGAATTAACTGAATCTGTATGTCCTTTGATAAAATTAATTTCAGTTCTGGTTTCTATATCCCAGATCTTAATAATTTTGTCATAACCTCCAGATGCGAGTAAACGGCCATCAGGACTATAGGCAATAGTGTTAACAGTATCTATGTGACCAGGGAGAGTGATTGTATTTAAATTATTTATATCCCAGATTTTTATTGATTTATCCTCATTTGCAGCTGCCAGGTATCTGCTATCAGGACTATAAGCAAGTGAATTTACAAAGTTGGCGTTTTTTAGGGTCTTAAATTCTTCCAGTTCTAAAATATCTATAACTTTTTCATTAGCTTCTGTAATTAATTCCTGTTCTTCTTTAAGTTCTTCGGCAATTTCTATTTCTTTAAGGCTTGAAATATGAATAGTTTTATCTTTGCTTCCGGAAATTAAATTATTTCCATCAGGAGTAAAAATAATGGTCATTACAGCTCTGTTATGCCCTTTTATGACTTTTATTTCCTCACCGGATTCAATGTCCCAGATTTTGATTAGCTTGTCTTTGCTTCCAGAGGCAAGGCTTTTTCCATCAGGACTAAAAGAAAGACAATAAACTGATTTAACATGGCCTGAGATTGTTCTTATTTCCAGACCCGAATCAATATTCCAGATTTTTATCTTTTTATCCTGGCTACCTGTAGCCAGGTAGTTCCCATCAGGGCTAAAAGCAAGACAATAAATAGCTTTATTATGACCAGAGAGAATTTTAGTTATTCTACCCGATTCAGCATCCCACAGTTTAATCGTTTTATCGGCCCCTGCGGAGGCAATAAACCTTCCATCAGGGCTATAGGCGACTGTTAATACATCATCATGGTGACCAACTAATGTTTTAATTTTTTCACCTGAATAAATATTCCAGATTTTTATCAGATTGTCGGAAGATGCAGTGGCAAGAAATATACCACTTGCACTTCTGGAGATTGAGTTTACTTCATCTGAGTGGCCGGGTAATGTTTTAACTTCCTGGCCTGTAGATATTTCCCATACTTTAACATTATTATCGGCACTTCCTGAAAAAACATATTTTCCATCTGAGCTGAATAGTACAGAAGTTACCTCGTCATAATGGCCTGTAATTGTTTTTATTTCAGTAAGCTGGGGAACTCCTGTTTTTATAGCGATTTCCCATATTTTTATTGTATTATCGGCACTCCCGGAAACTATATATTTCCCATCTGAACTGCATGATATTGAAAGAACTTCATCAGTATGACCATTAATTATCTGAACGTTATTTAAATTAACTTCTAATTCTTCCGTAGGCTCAATTTTTGTATCAGAATCCATTTTTTGCATTTTTAATAACCAAAAGATATTAATTTAATATTTACACCAATTCCTAAATAATATTATAAAATACTCATCCCTATGTTAACCTGTGGTGACTACTCTCAGGACTAAATCAAAGATTATAGTCTGAGCTTCTAGGGATTACTCCCAGAGAATCTAGCCCAATTCTCAAAATGTTAATACTTGCATTTAAATCACGGTTAATACGTAATCCACAGCATTCACAACTATGTTCACGCTCACTTAAAGACTTTTTCTTTCTGTGACCACAAGAACTACAATCCTGTGAAGTATATGCTGGATTAACTTTTACAATTGTTCTGCCAGCCCATTCTGCCTTGCAAAACAATTGATTAAAAAACATTGACCAGGAAGCATCTGAAATAGATTTAGCCAAACAATGGTTATGTACCATCCTGTTTACTTCTAAATCTTCAATACAGATTATCTGATAATTATTTATTATTTTCTTTGCTTCCTGATGAACAAAATTCGCCCGTTTAAACTTTATTCTTTCATGAACCCGTGATAATACCTTCTTAGCTTTTTTTCCCTCTAAAGAACAAGGTTTAAATTTTTCAGGCTTAGGAAATTTTGATAAGTTTCTATTGGCTTTAGCTAATTGTTTTTCTTCTTGACGAAAGAAACAAGGATTCCCTATTTTAGTATCATTACTCATATAAGCAAATGTTTCCAATCCAACATCAATACCAATATTTAATTCTGATTCAGGTAATGGTTCCGGTTTTTCAATCTCACAGCTAAAAGAGACATACCATTTACCTGTAGAACTTCTTTTTATAATAGCTGTTTTAGGAGTACCCTCAAGTTCTCTGTGAAATATTGTCTTGATATGACCCACTTTGGGAAGAACCAACCTGTCATCTTTAATTTTTATACCATTGCCGTATTGAGGAAATGTCATCGAATCATACATGCCATAACTTTTAAATCTGGGATATCCTGGTTTTTCTCCTGCTTTTAATCTTCTGA
>CAYRDV010000202.1:0-10810 GCA_964422885.1 uncultured Candidatus Sericytochromatia bacterium | reverse complement strand
GGGGGGGCCGCCCCGACAATTAAATTTTATAAGTTATTTTTTTATTTTTCCTTAAAGCTCAACATATTGGCTTTCGTGCAAAAAACAATTTAAACTATATTCCTGATAATATAATCCTTTTTGGAAATATTTTATTTTTTATTGAGCAATTTAAGAGAAAATTCTGGAAATTAAATTTCTTTACTTTATCAAAATTTTCTCTTAAATACCTGTAATTATTCTTCTGCAAATCTTCCGGCAACAGTTTCTGCCTGTAATGCAGAGAGAACTACATGATTACTGGTAGTAATAATCACAGCTCTGGTTTTTCTGCCGTAAGTGGCATCAATTAATAAATTAGCTTCTCTGGCGTCTGTAATAATTCTTTTAATTGGAGCTGAACTAGGGGCAACTATTGCCACCACTTTATCAGAAGAAACCGCATTCCCATAACCAATATTAATTAAATTCATTTATTATTCCTTATGAACTACTTATGATAATATATTTTATTCATTTTATACTAATTTAAAAAAATTGAAAATTAATTAATAGCTTTTTATTTAAAATCTTTATTTTTTAAAGCATTAATCTTTTCATTTATAAAAGCTTATCTTATTTTAAGTCGCTCTTCCTGAGGAAGAACAACGATAGCAATAATAATCTTTAAAAAATAAATCTTCATTTATGAGATAAAATAAGAATAATAAAATTTATTTTTCACAGGTTATTTAACATTTATGCAGCAGGTAGCTAAAATACGCTTTAGTAATCTTTTTCTTTTATACAAATTTATACCAAAGATTTTTACTGTATTTGCCAAACTCCTAAAAAGTGCAAAAATGGTAAAAGCTGGCTTGGCTGGAGCATCCATGGTAAGTTATTCAGTAATTTTCTCCTGGAAATTTGCTCTTATACTAATGTTTATGCTGTTTGTTCATGAAAGCGGGCATATCTGGGCTATGAAACTTTATGGAATAAGAACAAAAGGGATTTATTTTCTTCCTTTTGTTGGTGGTGCGGCTGTTGCTGAAGATGCTTTCCCTTCAAGAAAGGCAGAGGTAGTGGTTGCTATTATGGGGCCTTTATGGGGTTTAGGGCTGGCTGTTATTACAAGTATTTTATTTCTTATTACCGGAAATGTTTTTTTTGCAGCAGCAGCAAGTTGGATGGCCATGCTTAATTTATTTAATCTATTACCTATTAACCCACTTGATGGGGGTAGGATAATGAAATCCATAGTTTTTTCAATAAATTCTATTTTAGGCTTAGTTTTTTTAATTATTGGTGTTTTAATTTCTGTTTTTTTTGCTCTTGTAAGTGGTTATACATTATTCCTGATACTTTTAATTATCGGCTTATTGGAATTAAATTCGGAATATTCAGCCAGAAAAAAACTTAAACAGCAATTAGAAGAGATTCAGGCCCAAACTAAATTAACCAATGAGAAAATAGGAGAAACTTATACTATTAATTTGGAAAAACATGTAATTACTTCTCAAAACAATAAAATTGATGTTAAACCTGAAATAGTATTATCTAAAGCTTCTGAGACAAATTTGGAAAATATTAATAATGAAAATAATTTTCCTAAAGAAATTCCGGTAATGAGTAGAAAAGCAATATTTGCCTCTGCTTTTGCCTATTTTTTGGTTACTATAACTTTATGGTTAAATATGGAACTAATGAATGAAATTCCTGGTGCAGCATTAGCTCTTGAAATTTTAAAAGATTAAATTAATAAATTTCAGGCATAATTATTTCGAATCTTTACTATAACTCTATTGTGGTAAACTAAGTTTAGTAAAAATAAAAAAATAACTTATAAAATTTAATTGTCGGGGCGACCCGGCGGGTCGCCCTAACAGATATTGTTTTGTGATAAGTTATTTTTTAGAAATTACTTAGTATAGGATTCTTTTTTATGGCAACATTTTTAACTCAATTTAAATATGTTATAGGTATTGTAATGATATAGTATTAAAATATTATTCTGATTTTTTTTTAACAAATGAGATATAAACTTCATATTGAATATGATGGTACTAATTTTTCCGGCTGGCAAAAACAAAAAAATGCCAAAACTATTCAGGGAACTGTTATTGAAGCTATTGAAGAAGTTTTTAAGAAAAATGGTAATGCTGACAAGTTTAGCGATCTTCAGGGATCAGGCCGAACAGATTCCGGGGTTCATGCCTATGAACAGGTTGCTCACCTTGAATGTAATACTTTTCTAAATCCTGAATTACTTAAACTAAAAATTAATGAAGAATTGCCATCAACTATTAATATTTTTAAGCTGGAAAAAGCCGATGACCGTTTTCATGCCCGCCACTGGGCAAAATCAAGACAATATGTCTATAGAATAAGTAAGAGAAGAACTGTTTTTGAACGAAAATTTGTCTGGACAGTAAAGGATAATTTGCAAGTGGAAAATATGCAGAATGCTGCTAATATACTAGTAGGAATGAATGATTTTAGTTCGTTTTCTGAAAAACCAGCAAAAGAAAAATCCACAAAAGTTTTAATTGAAAATATAAAAATTACTGAATCAGAAAGTTTTATTTTTATCAGGATAAAAGCTTCGCATTTCCTTTGGAAAATGGTAAGACGAATTGTAGGTGTGTTGGTGGAAGTTGGTAAAGATAAATTAAAACAGGAAGATATAAAAAAGTATTTGGATTCATATTGTCCAGAAATATCTGTATACACTGCACCTGCTTCTGGATTATTTCTGGAAAAAGTTTTTTATTAGTATTTATCTTATTAAAATATCATTAATAATTAATATTCTTAACCTTTTTTAGTACCATTTTTAACTATTTCTAAGTATAATTAGATATATTATATTAAAACCGAGGTTCCTTATTCTTAAACTATATTTGGTCAACCTTTATGAGGTTGAAAAATGTCATTTGCAAAATTAAAACTTATTGAGCCCTTACAAAGAGCATTAAAATCCGAGGTTTATACAAAACCTACTCCTATCCAGCAAAAAGCAATCCCTATTATTCTTGAAGGAAAAGATCTTATTGGCTGTGCCCAGACAGGCACGGGAAAGACAGCTGCTTTTGCCCTACCTATACTTCAGGTTATTCAAAATAATCCGGTATATGAAAATGGTAAAAAAAGCGTTCAGGCTTTGATAATTACTCCTACCAGAGAATTAGCCGTTCAGATAGGTGAAAGTTTTGATATTTATGGAAAATTTATGGAACTTGAGCATGCTGTTATTTATGGTGGGGTTCCTAAACATCATCAGCTAGCTGCACTGGAAAGGGGAGTTGATATATTGATTGTGACTCCTGGTCGTCTGATTGATCTGATGACTCAGTGTTATATTAATTTTCATAATCTTAAAATGTTTGTTTTAGATGAAGCGGACAGAATGCTTGATATGGGATTTATCGATGATATAAAGGAAATATTGAGTGTTTTACCCGAAAAAAAGCAATCTCTTTTCTTTTCGGCAACTATGCCTCCTGAAATTGTCAAACTGGCCGCAAAGATTTTGAAAAATCCTGTAAAAGTAGAAGTTGCTCCTCCGTCATCTACTGTGGATACTATTCAGCAATCAGTATATATTGTTAATCAAAATGATAAGAAGGACTTACTTGTTTATTTGCTTAAAGATAAAGCTATCGAAACAGCTTTGGTATTTACCAAGACAAAGCTTGGTGCTGATAAAATAACCAATTTTTTATTACGGGCAGGAATAAAAGCTGAAGCGATTCATAGTGATAAGCCACAGGAAGTAAGACAGCAGGCATTAAATAATTTTAAAAGTAAAAAGATTAGAATATTAGTGGCAACAGATATAGCTGCAAGAGGAATTGATGTAGATGATTTATCTCATGTAATTAATTTTGAAATACCAAATGTCCCTGAAACCTATGTTCATCGCATTGGTAGAACCGGGAGAGCAGGAGCAAAAGGAATTTCTCTTTCTTTTTGTGACAATGACGAGATCCCAAACCTTTTGAGAATTAATAAGCTTATTGCCAAAAGAATTCCTGAAATAGATAACCATCCTTTTTATTAGTATTCTAATACTTTAGTTATCTCTTTTAAATATAATTATGAAAACTGATAATCTTAGTTATTTTGTGTTACCTAAATAAGGCAGAATAAAATATGCTACAGAGGGGCAAATCAGAAAAGAATTTATTGAAAACGATTTGGTTGATTGTATGGTATCTTTGCCTTCACAATTATTTTACAATACCCAGATTCCAGCCTGTTTATGGTTTCTAGCCAGAAATAAAACTAACAGTAAATTCAGAAAAAGGACCTTTGGAAAGTAACAGAAGTACAGCTCTGCAAAAAAATAATCTATAATTGGAAATATGATGGCTATTCAGGAAACTCTTATGTAATTTGGGAACTATCAACAGAGAATAATTTTACAAAATTAAAACTCACCCATCAAGGAAGTGAAACTTTTCCCCAGGACAATCCAGTTTTTAAAAGAGAGGCTGGTATTGAAGGATGAACATTTTTTATTTGCCAAAAATTGAAAGATTTTTTAGAAACAAACAAGTAAATATGTAAATGTACAAAAAAACAATATTTTTTAAAGCTTTAATATTTTCAGTTTGCCTTTTTATCAGTAGTTGTTATTCAATACCAAGATATAATCCAGAAAAATCAATGGATAAATATGATGAATTCAAAAATTTAGAAATACCTCTATATTTTGATGCCGGAATTTATCCATTTATTTATGTAAATATACAAGGTAATAAAATTCCATTACATATAGATATTGGAGATGAAACAGGAAGTTTTTCTTTAAAAGAAAAATCCCTTGAGAGTATTAGAACTAACTCTATAGCTGAAAGAAATGCCTTTGTAGATTTCAATGGTTCAATTAAAAGTAATGAGTATTTTAAAGTAAATGAAATAGATATCGAAGGAGTAAAGTTCAAAAATTTAGTTTGTAAAAAAGACAATGCAAATTTACCTAATTATCTTATGAATATCGGAGATATTGGCTTTAATTTTTTAAGAGAATTTAATTTTAAATTAGATTATAAAAATAAGCTACTAACTTTATACAAAAAAGGTTTTACACCTGATAATATTGGTACTTCTTGGCAAAAAATTGTTTTAAATAAAAAACCTTTACTTACTTTTAGCGGATTTATTCAGGGATATGATAAAAAATTACAGATTGGCATAGATACTGGCATGATTATGATTGGTAAAGATATCGTAAAAAACTTAGTCAGAATACCTTTGGAATCTGATTTTATTTTAAAGCAAAAAACTGATTTTTTATATAAAGACCCAAAATTAAAAGTTATCAAAAAGTTATCAATAACAACTGAAAACAGTCTTATTAACAATCTGGATTTTCTTATGTATGAAATTAAGCAGCCAGATGATCGGGATATATTTTTAGGTGGGGATTTTTTCTTTAAATATAATACTTTTTTTGACAATAAAAATAATCTTTTATATATCAGCAAATATTAATGAAAAAAATCAAAAATACCCATATTTTGGGGTAATGGAGTTAAAATCTTTTTCAATTAAATAGCCAATCTATTTTTCATTTTTAGTTGTCAAAATATGGTGAAACAGAGGTTTTCAATATCCCAATTAGTTCAGCATCCATATATTCAAAATCGTCTGGAATTCCGAGTACAATTATTTTCTTATTATCCATAAAAAAACCAAACTTTTCTTTTAATCTCTGTTTGTGTCTTTTTTCCATAACAAAAATTAAATCTGACCAGATAATCAATTTTTCAGTTACTTTTACTCTTGCACCATTTTCTGTACCTGCTGATTTTACATTATGTTTCTGGTTATTTTTGAATATAGTTTCAGCAGTCAGGCTTCTCCATTTATTACGGCTACAAACGAATAATATGTTCATAATAAATAAATCCCCTAAAGGGGCCCCTGTTAGTATTAACTCCGGGGTAAACCCCGGCCCCAAAGAATTTGGGGAAACCCCGATGTGAACATCGAGGTATTTTAATACTAATAAAAATCAGGTTCTCCTTATTTTCTTATCAAGGATTCAAACTTATCTATATCTATTTTTTCAGTATAAGTTTCCTGAGAATTTTTTATAAGAGTTAAAACAGCAACTCCTTTTAATAAATCGGCTTTATCCAGTTTTATATTTTCTAAAATTATTTGCCCATTATCATTGGTTAGACCATCAAATACCCTATCTCCAACTTGTAATTTATATTTTTTATTACTTATAGGTTTTTCTTCAATTCCTTCCTTTGTTTCTCTAATCCTTGAAAAATATGATAATCCAGAAGTTAAAAATAAGTCTGACATTATAAGCGCATATCCTGCCCAAAAGTTTTTATCTTCTTTCCAGCCCAGTTTTGGATTATTTGGCTGTGCCGGAAAAACCTTACTGGTAAATATCAATGAGAGAAGCCCCTGGCCTAAAAGAGCAACAAAATATATCCAGTCATCTCCACCACCAATTGAACCTTTTGGTCTGGTTACTTTATCATCTTTAAAATTTAATACTCTTGTTGCAGTAATTTTTATTGTGTTTCCAGATGTCTCAACATTAACCTTATTATGTTCCTCAAAAACTTTCCTAAAAGTAGTTATTTCTTCATGCTCAGTTCGACTTACTAATGATAGAAGAGATGTACATGAATTGGTGAATATTAAAGAATAAATCAAGAAATAACAAAGTAATTTTTTCATTTACATACCTGTTGGTATAAAATTATTTAAGATAAATTATTATATAAGGTTTTAGCAAAAATAAATAGTTTATGTTTTGCAAAATCCCAATATTAGGGTGTAAAAAAGTCGTTTAATACAGCTATTGAGGGTTTTGAAGGTAAAATAATGGAAAATATTTTAATCAAAAAAGCAACTATTGATGAGTTAGATTTGATAGTGAATTATATTCGTTTGATGCTGGAAGAAGTACACAGCTATGGTGGTTCTAAACCTTCCGAAGATATTGTCAAATGGAATAATTTTAAAGAACGAATAAATAAAAATCTTGAGAATCCTGAATATTGTTTTTTAATTGTCATTGATGAAATTTTAAATAAAGATATTGGCTATGGAGAAGCAAGACTTGAACCTGTTTCATATATATTTGAAGACATTAAAACACTTCATATAAGTTGCCTTTATGTCTCACAAGATTATAGGAATAAAGGAATTGCCAAGCTGTTAATGCAAAAATTGTTAGATTTTGGAAAAATCAATGATTGTTTAGAAGTAGACCTGAATGTATCTATAAATAATCCTGCATACAATTTATATAAATCACTTGATTTTAAAGATTTTACCGTAAAAATGAAAAAAAATATTTAGATATTAAAGTATAGCTTAAATCAAATGAATTATCTGCCAGTCCAATCTTTAATAACTTCCCCTAAAGTTTTACCAGTATTCTTTTTCATAAAGGCCATAAATTCCCTTGAAAAATGAAAATCATCCCCGAAATGCTCTTTAAGGAATCTTTTAACATTCTGGGTATTTTTATAGCTATCAGTTATTACTGTTTCTAATGATAACGGTTCTTTATGCCAATCGATTTTTGATTTCATTTATATTTCGATTTTCCTCAATCTTTGGATGGAATAGTTATCAGTATTGAAAATACCTCGAAGCTTTGCTTCGGGGTTGAACAAAACTTTGTTTTGTTTCCAAAGTTCTAATTCTGTACTCAGAATCAGGGGCCCGGTATTTCCGGGAGTTACTTTGGAGTTAATACTCACAGGGGCCCCACCTTGTGGGGAGTTATTTTACTCTTTCAAATAAAAATCATGTCTGTTTTTATCAGGGTCACCTTCCAGATTGGGTTTAGCCACTACATTAACAATGATATCAACAAAACCTGTTTTGGTAACTTTTATTTCATAATTACCACCATTAGGAACATATTTAAAGGTGTAAGTCCCATCTGTTGCAGTAACCGAAGCAGTTACACACTCTTTATCTGGTGAGTTTAAATATTTTAAGGTAACAATTGCATCTTTTATTAAGAAACTATTTTTCTCATCAAGGATTTTACCTGTAATTGTTGATTTATCCTGATAATCTGAAGGATTATTTTTTGAACAGAAACTGGTTACATTATTGGTACAAACAGTACATTGAGTGGGGTCTTCCTTTAAAGAAAATTCTTCATTACCAGTACCCCCAAAATTAAAATTATCTAAATCCTGACTGGCAGAACTTTTTAAAACTATTATCTGTTTAGATTCTAAAAATCTGAATTTTCTGGCTGTAAGTTCAATTCTTGTACAACAAGGGGCATCTGTAATTTTGTATATACCATTAATAGTTGGTTTAGATGACATACTCCAATTAACTCCAACATCTAATGAAAATGCCTGAACTATTACGCCATCCAATGCCTTTCCTTTATTATCAAAAACTTTTCCACTTATACTATATGCTTCTTTAGGAAGTGCGGATTGAGTAAATATTGGGGTTGGTGTAACTATAGTTGATGAAGGAGGAGAAACTGTATTAGGAGCTTGCGTTGCTTTTGAGTCATTAATAGTTATCTGGCTTGTACAGCTAAATAAAGTGCCTAAAATTGATATAGCTATAAAAACGTATTTTCTTTTATTTTGCATATTACCTACTTCACAGATATTTCTTGTTCTATCAATTCTTTCCTTGCCTTTAACCGTTTGACATGAGCCTCAATATCTGAGTCCTGATTCACATTTAATCTTGACTCCAAAGCTTTTATTCTCTGGTCTAAAGAATTTATTTTTTCGAGGTCATTGTTGTTCATAATGTAATTATATTCGTGATCATTGGTATAATCAAGGCTTCAGCTTTTTTGAGGAAAATAAAGTTATTTTTGAAAACGATAAGCATGATTTCCCTCAGAAAATTATCTATTCTTTAAAAGATAAGTTGGGGGGGAACTGGCAATTTTATGTAAAGTCAAATTGCACTTACGGAGGATATAGGATATAAATTATAGGTTAATTATTCTTTTAGGTAAAAGAGAAGAGCATAAATGCCATCAGATAAAAGTTTTGTTGATTATATAGTTGAACAAATAGAAGATGCTGGCACAATAACCTACAGAAAAATGTTTGGAGAGTATGCAATTTATAGTAATGGTAAAGTAGTGGCCCTGGTGTGCGATAACCAACTTTTTGTAAAACCTACTGAAGGGGGAAGATTATTTATTGGCAATGTTACTGAAGCCCATGCGTACCAAGGAGCAAAACCAAGTTTTCTTATTGAAAACTTTGAAGAACGTGAATGGATTAGTAATTTAATAAGGATTACAGTTAATGAACTTCCTGAGCCAAAACCCAAAAAGAAGAAAAAGAAAGATTAATAAATCAAATTGAAAAATTCATTATAAAAATTTACTTAGAAAGTCGGTAATAATGCTAGATTCTCAGGATGAGCTTGGAAAGATATTAAATAAACTTGGAGAATACGATATTGATTTTGATTATGTGGCATCTGTCCTAAACGATTCAAGCTTAAAGGAGAAAGAGAAAGTAGAAATACTACAAAAATTATTACCCAGAAAAAAATACTAAGATTTTACAATCTTTTCTTTTTTAGATATCCCCTAATTAATTATTTTCCAAGTGGCGTACTGCTTACATTTAATAAATATAATAAATTAGGTTTAATATCTGTCCACATTTTTTCAACTTCTGCATAAGTAGGACGGAAGCTTCTGCCAATTTCCATTCCAAGGCCAAGGCTTTTATGTTTTAAATAAGGATAATCAATAGTTGTACCTGAAGTAGGATAAAGTAATACAGCAGGAGAACCACCCTGATAACCGATTTTTTTGAATGAATTATTATACATATTTCTGAATAAACCATCCTGAGGAACAGGTTGTTTTGAATAACCAACAGGCCACATAAACATTTCACCATAAGCATGCATATCAAGAACCATATTGAATTTCTTTGTCTTGAGGAAATTCTGCAGAGACTGCGTTTCAGGCTCTGAAGCAGCAGATGGTCCACTATAAGTTTCTCCGTTCGGGTTTTTAAGCTCACTTACCCAGCTTGAGGGAACATTTAATCCTTCATAGTTCCAGTAACTATCAAAGTTTCTGTTTAAGTCAATACCTGTACCATGGGTATTTTTACGCTGCCAGTTATTACCGTTTTCAACTGCTTTACGGCCGTCAACATTAACCATAGGGATAATATTAATATCTCTTGTATCTACAAGGGATGTTACTGCCGGGTCTTTTCCATACTGGCCTACAAGATGTTCAATCATTTTTACCATTATTTCAACAGGTGCAAGTTCCCTTGCATGCATACCCCCTATAAAAAGTACTGCTGGTTTGGAATCTTTATTTTTCTTTGATGAAATATTGAAGTTCCATATATCATGGTCAGGTGATTTACCTGATATTTTTTCCCATGTATCTCCAACATCATTAAGGCTGGAAATTTCAGGGTACTGGGCTGCCAAAGCCTGAAGTTTCTGCTTCATGACACTATAGGTTAAATAACCAGGTAGGAGGCCTTTGGAATCCATATTTGCTTCAAAAAATCTTTCAAAGGGAAATTTGTTATCATTGAGAAATTTTTCCTGTGTTTCATTAACCCTGGCTCTTACAGTGTTTTTCTGTATATTGTATCCAAAAAGGTCAAGTCCTTTTATACTGAGATTAACAAGCTCATTGTGGTTTTTAAGCTTTACTTCTACTACATGCTCTTCTTCAGCACTGCTAATTTCTGCATGATTATGGTAATTTTCCTGAAAAGGGTAATTTATATCAGGGTTATTGGTACATGCAGTAACTGCAATTAAAGTTCCTAAAGCCAGCAATATCTGTTTTTTCACTTTTTCTAATTCCTTTTTCAAATAG
>CAYRDV010000201.1:431-10823 GCA_964422885.1 uncultured Candidatus Sericytochromatia bacterium | reverse complement strand
GGAATGCAATTAAATCCAATTTCTCAAATGATGTCAAGTCTTGTTGGTTTAGGCCTTTCAATTGATTATTCTCTTTTTCTTGTCAGTCGCTTTAGAGAAGAAGTAAAAAAAGGTAAAAACTATCCTGAGGCGCTTTCAGTTTCGCTCTCAAATTCAGGAAAAACAATAATTGTTTCAGCTATGATTATGCTTTGTAGTACTGGAGTTTTATTAATTCCAGATGTCTCAACGAGTAGAGTAATTGTAAAAAACCTTTTAGTGGTAATCTTTATTTCTGTTTTAAACTCTATATTTTTTCTACCTGCTTTTTTAATTTATGCCAAAAATATACTTGAAAAACCAAAATTTATTACTAATATATTAAAAAATAATGATAATTACTTAGTATGGAGAGCATTTTCTTCATATATCGTCAAACACCCAAAAAGGCATTTTATTTTATCTTTAATTATTTTAATATTACTGGCATTACCTGTAATAAATATTAAACTCTGGGAGCCATCTCAGACTCTTGCTCCAGAGGAATCTGAATCTATGCAGGGTTACAAACTGCTGCAAAAAGATAATTGGGGAGGAGAGCTTGTTCCGATTGAAATTGTGGTTAAATCTTCAGATATAGTATACAGTAAAGATTTTATTTCATTTATTTATGATTTTACCAAATATTTGGAAAATAATTCAAAAGTATCATCTGTTCAAAGCCTGACTTCATGGAATAAAAGTTTTAAAAAGGATGATTATTCAAATCTTTTGAGTTCTCTTTATGCTACAGGATTTCTAGCAAACTATGAACAACTATCCTACCTTGTAAATACGGAAAAAGGTAATAATATTACTTTAATCAAAGTATTTCCAAAAAGCCTGATGGATATAGAGTCTTCTCATGAAATTATCAAATATGCAAAACAGTTTTACCAAAATCAGGATAAATATCAGGTAAATATAGGAGGTATGGTTGCCAGAGCAAAAGATTTTACCAATGAATTATATAACTATGTACCTCAAATGCTTTTAATAATTTTTGGAGGAATATATATTTTACTTTCCTTTTATATGAGATCTGTAATTCTACCAATAAAAGCAGGTATTATGAACTTTTTACCAATTCTAAGTTCTTTTGGAATTCTTACCCTTATTTTTCAATACGGTTATTTCCACAATATTTTAAATACGCCCTTAAACAATGCTGTAACGGCAATGGTACCAATCACTCTTTTCTGCATTGTCTTTGGCCTAAGCATGGATTACGAGGTCTTAATCCTCAGTCGTATTTCGGAAACTTATGAAGAAACACAGGATGTCAAGGAAGCTGTTGTGGAAGGGCTATCAAGAAGTGGCTCTGTAATAACTGGCGCAGCTTTAATATTAATGGTCGTTTTCATTCCTGGCATTTTTTCGACATCTCCGGGATTAAAAGAAATTTGTATCGGAATTATCAGTGCAATATTTATTGATTCTACAATTGTACGATTAATGCTTGTACCAAGCTTTGTGGTATTAATGGGAAAATGGAACTGGTGGGTGCCATTTTCCCGAAAAAAATAAAGGACACCAGTAAGGACAGAACAGTGTTCTGTCCTTACTGGTTAAAATCTAAAATGTATTGTAAAATAATAAAAAATATTTTTATAAAATCAGGTTTACATGAAAAAAGCACCTTATATTTTTACGGGAATTTTTATTTTATCTCTTATTTTTTCAGGATGCGATGCTCTTTCTCAAAAAGCAGCAACCGAAAAAACAGATAATTCAACAAGTTTATCTAATCCTTTAATTAAACCGGAAATAGATTTGTATACTCCATCCATGAATTCAACAGTGGGGATTGGTTTAAATGTAACCTTTAATGGTGGAAAAGATGCAAAATATCACTGGACAACAGATTATGGATATTTTGTAAGCTGGTCTTCTCCTGATTTCAAGGTAGTTAACCTTGGTAAAGAAGTTACAAATAATGGTGAAAAAATTTATTGGTCATTTAGTGAACTTGATGCAAAAAGCCATGATTTTAAAGTAAATCTGGTTATTGAAGGTATAAAAACAGATAAACCTCTGCAAACAACTTTAAATGGTCTGGTTGATGACAAGGGAAGAGCCAAATTTTCCGTAAATTAAAAATTGCCAAATTTTACTTTACCAGAAAATACCAGGGTTATTAATAATTCATGATTATCTTAAATATCCACCAAATTCAATTTTTGTGGTAATATAATCCTAAATTATTCAAAAAAAATAAATGACTATGGTTATAGAGAGCGATTTAAAATTAATACCTGAGCAATACAGATCTATTTCAATAAGTGATAAAGAGATCGTTTTACCATATCCTGAAGTAATTGAAGCGATTGAATATTTAAAAGAAAATAATATCGCTTTTTCAGGTTGGGAAGGCTGGGCAAAGTATAAAAATAACCGGATAAGCCCTTTCAGAAGATTTCAGGGAATAGCGATAAACCGAGAGCAGGGTGAATCCTGGGAGCATTATGTTGAAAGCTCTGCAAATTTTTGTATCGAAACAATTGGTAAAGATTATAGACTCTGGATGAAAAATTTTGCCAGAGATCCAGAATTATATTTTGGTTTAGATCTGAATATAAAAACAGAAAAAAAATTTATACCAGTTTATAACGATAATTATGAAACATGTGCCGAAACTTTTGTAATTTTAAGATTATATACTGGTAACCTTGCTCCTGATGAAATTACAAATATGCTTGGAATTGAACCAAGTGGCATATCTGTTAAGGGAAAAGGGACTTACAAACATGATGGTAACAGCTTAGTTGAAGTAAGTACAAAAGGTAAAGAATCTTTAATCAATGCCTGGTTTTTAAGTTCTGAAGAAATGGTCGAGTCCAGAGATTCAAGAAGGCATCTGGATTGGTTGCTGGATAAACTGCATCCTAAAAAGGAATTAATTATTGAGCTAAAAGAAAAGGTTCCATTAATAGATGTAAGTTGCTTTTGGAGTTCTATAAAAGGAATTGGCGGCCCAACACTTTCTCCTTATCAATTAAAAAGACTTTCTGAACTTGAACTTGAGTTATGGTTTGAATTCACTGGATAGTAATTTTCTTATAGTTTTCTGCCACGGATTACACAGATTTTCACAGATAATTTAAATAAAAACTAAATTTTTTTTCAATTTTATATTTGTCTTTATCCGTGCTCATCTGTGGCTATAAATTTTAATTTTTAAAATAAGCCAGGTTGCCAGCGTACACCAAGATTAAATTCATTAATATTAGTCGTAAAATGATTATCCCAATAAAAAGAAAGGCCATAATCCTGATAAATATTCTGTAAATACCCCAATCTGACATGTGGAGAACCAATATCATAAATTTCTGTAATAACTTCACTTTTTATTGATTCGATAAAATAATTAGAACCAATCCCAAGCTGGCCTTTTATTATTCCAACTCTAAACCTAAAATTATTGAACGGATAAAATCCTGCCTGCATATTAAACTGATTACCTTCACCGATTTCTTCTACTCCTAACTGGACAAAAGGAAAGCGGCTAAAGCCAGTATGAGCAAGCATATTAAAATTTCCAATGACAACTTTATAAGGATTAATAGAAGTATTGGCATTACCAACAGCTATTTTATACTTACCAAGAATTTCACTCTTAAATTCAACATTTAATCTTTCTTTTTTATCTTTTTCTTTGTCTTTATCTTTATTGGGATCATTTTGTGCTGAAAGTGTATTAGCAAAAGTATCCGAAATAACTTTTGCATTTTTTATAATATCCTTAAGATTATTCTTGAGGTCAGAATCACCACTTACATCCCGAATATCGCCACTAATCAGCTCGAAGTTATCAAGAAGTGCTGCCGCAGATTTTGAGATATGTTGAATATTATCTGCAGCTACTCTGATACTTTTCATAGTAATTTTCAGGTCTTTAGCATTTTGTGGATTCTCAAGCAAATCACTAAGATTTTGGGCAGTACTTTCCAAGCTCTTGGAAATTTTACCGGCATTTGTAATTATATTATTTACATTTTGTCTATTAGCATTTGCTATAGCTTCAAGATTATCAACAAAACCATTAATATTGGAAACAGCATTATTAGTATTTTCCATTAAACCACCTGCGGAGTTAGAAAACTGTTTAATATTTGCCCCAACTTCATCTATTTGTTTAAGACTTGTATTAAGACTTTTAGAAAAAATAGCAATATTTTTAGAAATAAGCTTTATATTTTCATTTAATTGGGGATCTCCAATCAGGTTTTGTGCTTTAATCATTGTTTTTTTACCTTCAACAATAATATCTTCAAAGCTTGGAGGAGAGGAGCCGATTATTATATCGCCAGGATGATAGAACTGATCTGTTATCTTATTTGTTGTTTTAAAAAATTCAACACTTTTATCACCAACAATTCCTGTTGAAGTGATATTTAATTTCATACTCTGAGGGATTTTTATTTCTGATTCTATATTCATTAAAACCCTTACTCTGTTCATTTCAGGGGTAATTGATTTTACAAGCCCGATTTTTACACCCATCATATAGACTTTTGAGCCTTCAACAAGGCCACCAACATTATCAAAACTTCCTTCCATCTGATAAGAACTTTTGCCGGGGTTAAACTGACTTAGCCAAATTATTACTGCACTAAGTACAGCAATAAATACAGATACTGTAATTCCGACTTTTACATTCGTTGCTATAGCCATTTCCCTTTACTACCTTTACCTGATTTTTCCTTCAATAAAATTTCTTACCAGTTCATCATTAGAGTTTTTAAATTCATCAGGTGTCCCTGTTACGTAAACTTGTCCTTTATTAAACATTGTTATTATATCTCCGGTACGAAAAATTGTACTTTGCTGATGAGTAACAATTACGGACGTTTTACCAGTTTTTTTCTGCAAATCCTTCATTAAATCCTCAATTATTGTAGAGGTTATAGGATCAAGACCTGTAGTTGGTTCATCATAAAAAATAATATCAGGATCAGAAGCAATAGCTCGGGCAATTGCCGCTCTTTTTTGCATTCCTCCGCTTAATTCTGATGGATAAAGGTCTTCAGTTCCTTCCAGGCCAACAATTTTAAGCTTTTCTACAGCAATTTTTTTTACTTCATTCCTTTTTTTATTTTCTCTTTCCAAAAGGGCAAAACCAACATTTTCCCAAATTGTAAGTGAGTCAAATAATGCGGCAGACTGAAAAACCATTCCAATTTTTGAGCGTAGGATATCTAATTTTTGAGGAGCATATTCTAAAATATTCTCACCATTGATTAATATTTCTCCTTCATCAGGCTCAATTAATCTCAGGATTATTTTTAAAATTGTGCTTTTCCCACAGCCGGAAGGGCCAATAAAAACAGTTGTTTTGCCAGATTCAATAGTTGTACTGACACCATTTAGTACAATCTTTTTGCCAAATTTTTTGTATAAATTATTTATTTCAATCATTACAATAAAAATAACATTTAAACAGGAATTAGTGAAGAGTGAACCTTGAATGGTAAGAAATCTTTGCCTTCTGCTGTTCACTTATCATTATAAATCAGCTATTATTTAAATGAAAAAATAATATAATAATTCCTGAATTTGCAAAATAACCGGGAAGAAAGTAATTTTAGATTTAACCAATTATGAAAGCAAGATTGTTTAGCGGAATCCGTCCAACTGGTGAAATACATATTGGAAATTACCTGGGAGCAGTTAAAAACTGGGTTGATTTACAAAACAAATATCAAGCTATTCTATCTATTGTTGATTATCATGCTATTACTACACCATATAATAAAGATGAAATGCAAAAACTGATTAAGGAAATGGCAATAGGTATTATTTCCTGCGGAGTTGAGCCAGAAAAATGTACATTGTTTATTCAGTCAAAAGTTCCTGCTCACACTGAATTAAACTGGATTCTATGTTCTGTTACCAGTTTTAACTGGTTGACTGGAATGATTCAATTTAAGGAAAAATCAGAGCATCATCCAGAAAATATTAATGCCGGGCTATTTTGTTATCCTGTTTTGCAAACTGCCGATATTGCACTTTATAAGCCAAAGTATGTACCTGTTGGTGAAGATCAGGTTCAACATATCGAACTGGCAAGGGATGTTATCAGGAAATTCAATAATTCATTTGGTGAAATACTTATTGAACCTGAAGCCCTTATTACAAAAGCAAAAAGGATAATGGGTCTGGACGCTGAAAACAAAATGAGTAAAAGTCTGAATAATTATATTTCAATTGTTGATTCGTCTGATGCCATATTTCAGAAGTTACGTCCAGCTGTAACGGATGTTGCCAGAGTAAAAAGAACAGATCCAGGTACTCCCGAAAAGTGCAATATTTATATGAGTTTTCATAAAAATTTTTCAGATAATGAAACACTAAAAATAGTTGAAGAAGGATGCACAACAGCTTCAATTGGTTGTATTGACTGTAAAAAGATGTTGCACAAAAATATGAACCAACATTTGGAACCTATACGCGAAAAATATCATAAAATTAGTTCTCAAAAGGGGTATATTGAAGAAGTTCTTGATTTTGGTGCAAAAAAAGCAAAAGAAATTGCGGATGTTACACTTCAGGAAGTTAAAGAAATCATGGGGTTATCCTAAAAAGATTTTATTTTATTGATATAATAAGACATGTATCAAAAATTATTTTATGAAAGGAGATTAAGAGGTTACTTTCAGGAGTTACCTTTTTTCCACTGTTATTAATGAAGAAAACCGGTTCAATAATTTTATCTTTAATTTTTTCAGTAGCAATAAATATTAACATTATTGCCGCGGCAGAAGCACCTGTAATCCAAAATACTGTTTCAAAACTGAATAATGATTCAATTTACTCTTTTTCAGACCATTTAAAACGGCTTTCACGTTTTTCTAATGTTATAGAAAAAAATTATTTTAGCCCGCGCTGGAAAGAAGTACCACTTAACCTTGCTATGGTTTATCTTTGGGCAAAAGACAATTATCATGAAGATAGCTTGCTACCTTTAGCAGAAAATTGGATTAGGCTTTCTAACTCTAAAAGCGGTAAATATTCTGATCATGCAGTATTAGCAAATATATTTGCAAACTTAATAAAACATAATTTCTTTCAGGCTGAAAAAGCATTTAGTAATGTTCATTATAATAAAGAAACTGAATTTTTAACATTAGTTGCCAAAGCTTTGATTGGCTCTTCAAAAAAGACGAAAGCATCTCTTAATGGTAATAATAGTTTTTCATTTACTTATAATATCCGTGTTACACACTTAAATGATGCCCGGGATATAGTAAAAAAATACCCTGAGTCTGCCCTGGGCCACTATATTCTTGCAATGAATCTCCAACAAAAAGAAACCCAAAAGACCGAAAAACAAGACAAAAATACTGATTCAAATGAAGCTATTACTGAAATAAATAAAGCTATTCAACTAGAGCCCAATAATTTACTTTTTACGCTCAAAAAAGCTGAATTTATATTTGATGAAACTCATTCCGAAGAAGCAGTTAAAGAGTTTAATAATTTATATGAACTTTCATTTAAAGATAGTTATGTTGCCGAAGAAATTGGTGATTTTTTTGCCAGAAATAAACAGATTGATAATGCTATTAATTATATAACTTTGGCAATAAAACAGGACAAAGGCAGAACAGGGCTTTACAAAAAAATAAATTCACTTTATGGCTTTTATAATAAAGTTGAACCTGTTATTGAAATTTATGAAAATGCTTTAAAACAATTTCCGGAAAAAGAAGAATTATATATGGATCTTGCTGAGCTTTATCAAAAAAATGATGCAAGCAACAAAGTAATTATAGAACTCTTTACTAAGGCTGTAAAAGCAAATCCACAGAATAGCGACCTTCACCTTTCCCTTGGGGATGCTTATTATTTGGATAAAAATACTGAAAAATCCCTTCAAGAGTATCAGACTGCAATAACATTAAATAATAAAAATACTGAAGCTTATGGCAAATTAATTTCTATTTTTAAAGATAAAGATGATGAGAATAGAGTTATTGAGCTGGCAAATGAAGCTCTGCTAAATAATCCTGATTATTCAATGGGTTACTTATGGATAGGTTCTGTATTTTTAAAACAAAACAAATTTGATGATGCAATTAAAATAATTCAAAAATCAGTTGAAACCAATCCGAATTTTGTTATTGGTTATAACTCGCTAGGTTTAGCTTATAAAGCGGCAAAAAAGTTTGATTTTGCAATTGAGCAGTTCAAGAAGGCATTGGAGCTTAACGCAAGTTACCTTGATGCTTTACTCAACTTAGGAGATACGTATATGCAAAAAGGAGATTATCTTGAATCTGAAAAAATTTATCAGCAAGCTTTAAATTCAGAACCCTACAATGACAGTATTTATTTTTCTTTGGGAAACTTATATACTGAAGCAAAAAAATTTGAACAAGCTGAAAATGCTTTTTTAAGAGCAATCTTAATTAATCCTTCTTCACTTGATGCAAGAAATAATCTTGGGAATGTTTATTTAAAGGAAAGTAAATTTGATAATGCAATCGGCGAATTTGAACGAATTTTAGCTTTAAATGAGAAGTATGCAACAGCTTATTATAATATTGCCTGCGCTTTGTCATTGAAAAAAGAGGTAAATAATTCGCTTACCTATCTGGGTAAAGCGCTTTCTATTGATAAAAATTTAAAAGAAGTTGCTAAAACTGACCCAGATTTTGATAATATTAGAAATGAAACTGGATTTAAGAATATGATTAATTAAAGCTTAGGGGTTTATCCAATTTAAAATTAAGAGGGCAAATACTTATTAAACCGGAGCAGTTGAGATATACATTACATTACAATAGAGAAAATTAAGTTATAATAATCAAATAGAAGTTCAAAAATAAGGGTTTTAGATATAAGGAATGTCAATTAACTTTCTGAGCATGTTTTAAAAAAGGGCGAACATCATTATGATGCTTAAAGATGTCTCCGAAATTGAGGAATTTATTAATACTCTTAATAAAGAGACACAATTACATATGGCTGCTAATGTAAATTTTTTGATTATTAATTTTCTTAGTCAGCAAAAAAATCTGGATATTTTTTCATTTGTTAATAAATTTATTGGCTTATTAACTATTGATAACCAAACAAGTTTACTTAATGATATAAATTTATTGGCTGATAATTTTAATAGAGGTTTACCTCTTGATGAAGTTACTGCTTTTACTCCTGAAGGTGATGCCAGCTTTTTAAATTCTAGCAATGAAAGCGAATATGATAGTAATATATCTACTCCCCCAGCATCACTTGTAGAAAAAATGCAGGCTCAGGCTGCTGCCCTGATGTCAAACCCACAACAGGATAACTACATGAATACAAATATTCCTGGTTTTACAAATATTCCCGGTTTAACCGGGCCATTACAAAACAATAAAGCAGCAATGCCTACAAATAATGCGAATATCCCTCAGGAAAATTTAATTACAGCTTCGGCACCTTCAATGGTCCAGCAGAGTTCTCTTACTTCTAAAGATTTTCTGCCAATAACTGAAGGAATTAAGTATCTAACCCCGCAGGTAACAGAAAAGGTAAAAGAGATAAATTTGCCTATTCATGAGGCTCTTGAGCTTTATGCTACATTAAAACAATTTAATGATGGGCTTACACTTTATCAAATATACGTTAATAATTATAAAGACATTAATCTCATGAGCTTTTTAATTGATTATGTTTTGCCTAATAGTATAAAAAATCTTGTTTCTTTTCAGAAAAGTCCACATTTACCAATAGATCGAAAAACTAAACTTAGACTTGGTGAATTATTACTTTCTCTTAACCTGTTAGATGAAGAAAAGTTGAGGTATGCACTGGAAGCACAAAAGGAGGAAGAAAAGTTGTTAAGCCAGAAAGGTGCAACAAGTGTACCATATGATATTGCAGCGTTCGAAACACCTAAAAATCCCAGAAGGTTGCTTGGCGATTTTTTACTTGGACTGCAATTATTAAACCGGCAACAATTAGAATGTGCTCTTGCAATTCAAAAATGGTATAATAGCATTATTTCTTTAAAATAACTTATTAAATATAAAATAATCTAAAAAAAATTTTGTAAATGGAAAATATATTAATTATAGTTTAATAGATAGACAATAGTTGTATAACAATTTATGAAGGGTTAATAGGCTATAATATTAATAAAAAAGATTTAGTTAGCTCTTTGAGTTAATTTTGGAATTAAAAAATAAAAGATGAAACTAAAAGATTTTTCAGAGGCTCAGAGGTTTGTAAGCACTTTACATCCACAACTTCAGCAACAAATCCTCTCCAAAATTAATTTTTTAATAATTAATAATTTAATGAAGCAGGGTAATGTAAATGTTATCACCCTAATTCAGAAAATGGCAAATTTATTAAATCATGACAATCGGGGAGAGTTACTTTCAT
>CAYRDV010000201.1:0-421 GCA_964422885.1 uncultured Candidatus Sericytochromatia bacterium | reverse complement strand
CTTTCATCAATTAATTATTTGGCAGCAAATAATCGGATGCATGAGCCATTACAAACAACACAAGTAATTCCGGCACAGGTTACTTCTCCAAGTACACAGGCGCAGGTTTCAGGGACACAGCCGCTAGTTCCACATCCGGCACAACAATCGCAACCATATTCCCAAGCTCAGCCTAATGTTAGTAATCAGTATCCTCCAAATACACCACAATATGGAGTTCAAGGGCAGGGCCCTGCTACTACTCAGCCTTATGGAACTACACAATCTAATTTAGGAAACAGTTTTCCTTATAATTCAAATTTGATCCAACAAAATCCAGGTTTTGTTCCGCCAGAACAGACTCCACAGCAACAGCAGCAATATATGCAGGGACAAATGCCTCCACCTAACCAGCAACAGCAATATGGGACTAATCCACTTA
>CAYRDV010000200.1:0-10853 GCA_964422885.1 uncultured Candidatus Sericytochromatia bacterium | reverse complement strand
CCGCCATGCTCTTGATCTAAATAATTTCACAGATTTGCCTATTATGTCATATGCAGCAAAATATGCATCTGGTTTTTATGGTCCATTCCGGGAAGCGGCTCAATCTACACCACAATTTGGTGATCGAAAAAGTTATCAGATGGATCCAGCCAATTCCAGAGAGGCCCTACTTGAAGTGATGCTTGATCTTGAGGAAGGAGCTGATATTGTAATGGTTAAACCGGCAATGGCCTATATGGATATAATTTCAAAAGTAAAGGAAATCAGTGACAGGCCAATAGCAGCATATAATGTTTCCGGGGAATATTCTATGGTAAAAGCAGCGTCAGAAAAAGGTTGGATTGATGAAAAAAGAATAGTTCTGGAGATTTTAACAGGTTTGAAAAGAGCAGGTACAGATATTATTCTTACCTATCACGCTATGGAAGTGGCAAATTGGTTGAGACATTAGTTAAATTTACATTAGAAGCTGGTATTGATGTAGTTGATGCTGTGGTTGTTTTTACTGTAGTATCAGCAAAGAAAGGAATATAAGCCTTTGCAAGCTCAGTTACACCAATAGTAGCTAAAGTACCTACTGTTAAGGCAGCAATTGATAATGGCACTCCACCCATTCCAAACAAACCACCAAAAACACTGGCTGTTGCCCCCATTCCACTGGCAAATGAAAGACCAGCAATTGCTCCCATTCCTGTATCCTTGGCAACTGTCTGTAAAGCCTGATCTTGATTATATTCACCTTTGGCAACCTTTACCAGAGCTCTGATGCCATTAGTAAGTCCGCCAACAAAAACAGCCGCTAAAAATTTATTTCTTAAAAGGGTTGTACTAAGGGGTTCAGGTTTTGGTAAAACATCATTTGCTATTACATTACCAAATCCTTTTACACCATTCACAGCTCCATTAGCTACAGTTGAAGCACCTCTGGCAATGTTACCAACCAACCCCGTTTTTACGGCAGGAACACTTCCACTGCTAACAGAACCTGTTGTAAGGGTATCAGATTTTGTTAAGGCTGAAACATTATTAGCAGATTGATTAACAGCGTTCGAAACAGTACCCATAGGTTGCTGCTGAAAGCTCATCTGCTCTATAGGAGTCATTGCCGTAACGTCCATTTATAAAAAACCTTTCCTTATTTTTCACTAAAACTTTTATTATAGATTATAGTTTTTTACATTTTTAACTTGCCATACTTAAAGCAAAATTAGCTTATTATTAAATAATAATTAACTATACAAGTTTTAAATATAGTTGAGCGCTTTTGACAAAAACAAATTGGGGATTATGATTTCAAACAAATTTTTTTCATGTTATAATTCTTTTTTGTTCAAGCCGAAGTGGCGAAATTGGCAGACGCGCTAGATTCAGGTTCTAGTCCTCGCAAGGGGGTATGGGTTCAAGTCCCTTCTTCGGCATATAAAATAATTCCTTGTGTAAAAATTTAAGTGGCAAGGCACTAAAGCACCTTGTTAAAAATCAGTTTATTACCTAATCTTGGGCTTTAGTCCATTGTTAGATAGTATTTTACTATCACTGATTTTTTTACACTACCAAATAATTAGTAGAATAAGAAAATATTTGTCTATTATTTCTCACATTTCCACTTTTACAACTCACTATTTTTTAAGAAATTATTTTTTTTTAATTAAAATATATTTTTCCATAACAAAAAGCAATATTCAATCACCTATAATAAGGTTAATGTATTGCCGTTTACCGGAGATTGTAAATCAATGAGTGTAGATTTTAATTCAGTAATGAATAATGCCTGGCATGAAGCACAAAAAAAGAGACAAGCTGCTGCAACAATGTCCGCTGGTTTGCTTAATCAGAATTCTGTTCAGGAATCAGGCCGTTCAAGTGAATTAAGCGTTGAAGATATTGCTTTGGCAATGAAAACGGCCAATACCAAAAAACATAATGATACAAATTTTATTTCCACTCATGGAAAAGAATTTAAGAAAACTGAAGATGAAAAATTAAATCCTGTGGCAGAAATAGTTTCCAATACTCAAAACAAGATAGAAGAAATTAAAAACAACAGTGAAATAGCTTTAGATCGTCAGTCAGCAATAGCTAAATCACTAAAGTCTCATCAACATAACCCTTATGCAAGGCAGGGAAAATAGCCTAGCTATAAGTTAAAAATTTCAGTCTTTTTTAGGAGAATGGCCCGCACAGGCGAAGCGTCTCCTTCTTTTATTTTTAAGGGTAAAGCAATTAAGATATAGTTTCCATCTGAAACATCCTCTAAAACAACACCTTCAAGTATTGCCAGGTTATTTTTATAAATAGTGTTATGAGTTTCCAGTTCTTTTGAATCCGCAGGATCAACTGAAGGAGTATCAATTCCTACCAAAATTACTTTTTTTCCCACAAGATAACTTATAAGTTCAGGTGATAAAGAATTAAAATCATGATTCCAATTATCAGGATCAGGAAATGAACCTGTTTTAAAAATTATCCTTGGTGCTTCAATTTTTACATTTTTTATATCGTGAGGATAAATCCTTTTACCTCTTTCGATATTTACAGTAATTATCTGGCAGTTTCCGATATAAAAGTTTAAATCACGGCTGGCTATATCGTCACCATCAGGATGATAATGGTTAGGAGCATCTGTATGAGCCCCCAAATGTACAGTAGAAGTAATACTGGATAAAAGCAGATTATATCCTGTTTTAAAATCCAGAAGGATATCCCTTTTAAATTCAGTATCTCCAGGAAACACAGCTATTTTAGGAGTTATTATTGGTGAGATATCAATATATTCCATTAGTGAAAACCTTATAATTCAGCGATAACTTTAAATTCAACAGCAATAGGTGTTGGTAATGATGTTACACAAACGGTTGTTCTGGTTGGTGAGATTTCACTAAAATATTCTTTATATATTTCATTGAATTTTTGAAAGTCTTTTTCCATATCAGTCAAAAACACCTGTACATCAATAATTTTATCAAAAGAGCTGCCTGAATCTTCCAGAATAATTTTGACATTTTCAATTACAGCTCTGGTCTGAATTTCAATATCATAATCAATTATTTTACCGGTTTGATCAAGAGTTACACCAGGTATCTTCTTTGTACCTTTGCTCCTTGGCCCTATTCCTGCAAGGAAAAGCAGATTACCTACTTTTCTGGCATGTGAATACGCTCCTACAGGCTCCGGTGCTCTGGAACTGTTTATCAGTCCAACCTTCTCATCTTTTTTCAAAAGATGAGAAGGTTGGACTTCTTCATTCTCTTTATTATCCTTTATTTCATATTCATTCTGTTCTACAGGAGTTAGACCAACAATAGCACAGCCAGTACCCCATACGGGTTGGTAATCAAATACTTTGCCCTGAAAATTATTATTTTGTCCGCAAATACCATTTAACCACCAGATACCTTTTCCCTGCATATCAGCATTTGCCTGCCTGGAAAATTCACGTGTACATTGAGAAACATCTTCAAGGCGACCTTCACCTAGTAATTCAAGTATTTTCAGATTCCATTCATGATCTTTTGCAGAAGAAATTTTATCATTTTTAGGCTCAATTTCTTTAATTTCATACCTGTTAGAAAGAGTAGAGACCAAAACAACAATTGCTTTTTTTTCCTGATTTTTCAGGGCATTAGCAGCAGCAGCACCGATACTTAAAGATTCATCTTTTTCTGAATACATATTGCACGAAACCATAGAAGCAGGTAGCCGATTGTCAGGGTTAATCAGTTTTTGGGCAACAATTGTTCCGGTATCAATAGGGAAGCCATAATAATTAATTGCTTTTACATTATGACCAAGTTTTTTTACCTCATCAGCATAAGCAAAGTCAAAATCAGAATCTACCTTAAATTTATAAGGCATCGATCCATACTCATACCAGTTCTGATCTACATGAACCCATTCAGGGGCAGGATCAGCCTGAAATAAATAACCAATAACCGAAAGCCATTGAGTTGAAAAATAAAGGATTAAATCAGCATCTATATTTTTTATTTCTTCCCGAACTCTGCCATATGATTCATAAAGAGATTGCCAATAAGGTGATTTATCGTGAGCCAGAAGAATATGAGGCAGACCGGGAACAATATAGACCTGTGAAATAATTGAATTAACCATTAATTTTCTCCGTATGTATCATGATCCCATTCTACTATTGCATTTCCTGTACCGATTACATTTCCATAACCATGAACTTCTGCAGGGTAATCAGGAATTCCAAGAGCATGAAGCATCCAGGCCAAAGCACCAGCTTTTACTTCTGCTGAAGCCATATCAATAAATTCTGATAAGATATCTAAGAGCTCTTTTGTTTTTCCTTCACGCATCATTTGTAAAAGTCGCATATCCCATAAATACTGAGCATGATTATATACATGTTCAAAACTCATATCTTCGGGAATTTCTGATTCAGTAACAAAATGTCGGTGTGACATAGAATTGGAAGCAAGCAAGACACATCTTTTACCTGATTTTTCGATTGCGGCTCTTGTTGCTTCACCTAAAACAGCCATCTGTTTTTGACCAACCTCATTAGAAAAATAATAAGGTGAATTATTTGAAGATAGTGATACAGCAGGAATATCCCAGGCCGGGTTCATTAAATGTAAGGTGGTTATAGTGCCATAATCAATTCTAAAATCAGGGTTTTTCATTACTTTGGTAATCAAGCCTCGGTCTTTAGCTTCCTGAGCGATTGAAAGAGATAAATCAACATCTATTTTTACATCGTATTTATAACGAAAAACATGGGGGAAAATTGGATCGACTGATAAACCCTGAAAATGCTCCAGGCCAAGGAAATGATGGCCTACTATTGTTTGCCAGTGCGGTGAGTGAACCAGTAAAACATCAGGTTTTTTTGCAAGTACACTTTTCCGGCATCTTTCATAAGCCCAGCGTAAAACCTCCCAGCCGCATTCGGATTTAGGCTCATTTTGGGGTGGATTTTCACCATATACAAGATGTGGTGGATGTGGAGCCAGCACACCAGCAATAATTTTTCCTTTAGTCATAAACTTACCCTGAATTTTCAATTACAAAGTTTTACGTAGATTTTTACAGGATTAATTTTATCAGATTTTAGGATATTATGAAAAAGAATCCATGTGTCCTATGGTTACGACTTGAGCTATACTTTTACACTGGTTTTAATGATAGCTAAGTCTTAGTATCAAAATATAAATAAGGAAAAATAAAATGACTCAAACTCCACTTTATAGAAAAGCAGTAAGAACTATTTTGCTTACTCCTGATAATAAAGTCTTAATGATGAAAATAAATTCTCCTGATAGTAAATTTACATTTTGGATTACTCCTGGAGGTGGGTTGGAAGGAGATGAGAAAATAGAAATAGCGATAAAAAGAGAATTAAATGAAGAACTTGGATTAACTGATTTTGCTTTGGGTTCACTCGTTTGGTTAAGACAGCATACGTTTAACTGGGGCAAAAAAAGAATTTGCCAGAATGAAGAATATTATATAGTTCATATAAATCAATTTAAACCGGTAATTTCAGATAAAATTGAAGCTGAATTTTTACAGGAGTTTCGCTGGTGGAATCTTACTGATATGGAAAAATCTGAAGAAACATTTACACCAAAATCTATCGTAAATATAATTAAAAGCTATCTGAAATTTGGTGCACCAAAAGAATTCACTGAGGTTGAAATCATGGTTGATTAATATAGAACCCTAAAATTTAATACAAATATTTTTGACTTCCGTATAAAAATCTATTGAATGCTCTCCACCTTCACGCCCAATCCCTGAAGCTTTTGTACCACCAAAGGGAACACGTAAATCTCGTAACATCCAGGTATTAACCCAAACAGTTCCGGCATCTATTGCCGCAGCAACAGAATGAGCTCTGTTTAAATCCTTTGTCCATACACTTGCTGATAAACCATATTGTGAACTATTTGCGTATTTAATTACTTCTTCTTCAGTTTTAAAGGGAGTAACAGTTACCACTGGTCCAAAAATTTCTTCTTTCATTACCCTGCATGATGAATTTAGCCCAGTAATAATTGTCGGGTTTAAAAAGAAACCATTTTTAAATTCCCGAATCATTTCCGGTCTTGTTCCACCAAAAGCAATCATTCCGCCTTCTTCCCTTGCCAGATTTATATAATAAAGGACTTTATTGAGATGGGCTTCACTAACAAGAGGACCCATACCGGTTTTTTTATCAAAAGGATTTCCTACTATAATTTTTTTTGTTTCAGAAACAAATCTTTCAAGAAACTGATTATAAATTTTTTCCTGGACAAAAATTCTTGAACCACAAAGACAAATTTCGCCCTGATTAGAAAAGCTTGACCTGATTGTAGTGGGAATACATTCATCCAAATCAGCATCATCAAAAATAATATTCGGGTTCTTTCCTCCCAATTCAAGACTTAGTTTTTTAAAATATGGAGCTGAGTCAGTTATTATTGATTTGGCAGTAAGAGTTCCACCAGTAAATGAAATACCCTGGACATCAGGGTGAGCAACAATTTCCGAACCGACATTCTGACCAGTACCCAGGACAATATTACATACTCCCGGAGGAAGACCCACCCTATTCAAAACTTCACCAAGCATATAAGCAGTCATTGAAGTAAATTCAGATGGTTTACAAACTACAGTATTTCCGGTAGCAATTGCCGGAGCTATTTTCCAGGTTAAAAGATATAAGGGAAGATTCCAGGGTGAGATCAGGCCAACAATGCCCAGAGGCCTTCTGGTAGTATAATTGATAGCAATATTATTTAAATTTGTTGAAATTTCATGATGATGTAATATTGCTCCGGCAAAAAAGCGAAAGTTATATACAGCTCTGGGAATATCTACAGTACTGGAAAGGCTTAAAGGTTTTCCCTGATCTTTTGATTCAGCATTGGCAAATTCGGGTATTTTACTTTCTAATAAGTCAGCTATTTTATAAAGAAAACCTGCCCTTTCCTGAGCAGTTTTTTGTGCCCACAATGGAAAAGCATCTTTTGCCGCTTTTATTGCATTCTCGACATCATTTATATCTGAATCAGGTACAAGAGAATAAGTTTCACCGGTTGAAGGATTAATATTATTAAGATATTTTTGTGAAACAGGTTCTGAATACTCACCATTAATAAAATTGGCTAATTTTAACAACTTTTGTTCTCCAAAAGATAATATTACAATAGTAATTTTAACAACTTTTAATAGATAAAAAAGTGAGGGGGAAGTGAGGGGGTAAGCAAGCTTACCTGTGAGGTAACAAGGCAAGCCTTGTCTGTGAGGAGGAAGTAAAGAAGTAAAAAGAAGAATGTTAGGGTAATTCTAGAATTACCCATACAATACTCACTTCCTCCTCACTAGGACAGCTTTAGCTGTCTGACCTCACTGAACGAAGTGGCCTCACTTCTTCACCCGTGCCATTACAAACTCGGCACCTAGACGCCCAGTCTCAGCCCCCCCATTCATAAAAGCATTAAAAACAGCACTTGTTTGTTCACCTGCAAAGAAAATATTACCTACTGGTTTTCTAAGTTCTTCTGCCATTTCATATCTCTGGCCTTTGAGATAACAACTGAAACTTCCTTTCATAAAAGGATTTTCATTCCAGGAAGTATATCCATGTTTACCATTAAAATCAGCATTTACACCAGGATAAATCTTACTTAGCTGATTAATATATTTTTTGGTTTGGGCCAGAGTTTTTACAGCAAATTCACTTTTACTACCACCCAGGAAAAAAGTATAACCACCTGTTTCGCCATTTTGTAAACGTGAATTATCCCATCCACACTGACAACTTTCATCAGTATAAATATTTCCGTTTGAACCTTGTTCCCGCCAAAGCCTTGATTTAAAGCCAGCGACAAACTTAGTATTTTTTCCCATGTAAATTTCTTTTATAGCCTTTTTCTTTAATGGTGTCATCTCAACATTAAATTTAACTTCCCGAAGCATACTTATAGGTATTGTTAAAATTAGATAATCTGCCTGAACATCGATAACTGAATGATTAGGTTTTTGAAAGGTTAATTTATAGCCATTACCATTAGCAGAAATAGCTTCAAGTATATGCTCGGTTTTTATATGCTCTTTTACCCGATGGGCAAGTTCATCTACCAGCCTTTGGTTTCCACCTATTACTTTAAACCTTTCATCACTTTCACCATACATTTTGAATTCATTCTTTTTAGAATCGATACCAGCAAAATCAATAAAATCCATTGCCGATAATTTATCAAGATCTCCGCCAAAATCTATTACAAATGCTGAATCTATAAGTTCATAAAGCCATCCGGTGATTCCAACTTTTTTCAGATAATCTGAAAGTGACATACTATCAAGCTTTTTCATAAACTCTATATTTCCCTGATAATAGGCATTAAAGTCTTTTTTAAGCTGATTCATAAAAGGCAAAGCGGCTTCAACAATATCTTTTTCATAATAATTCTTCCCATTAAAATAAAAGATATCAACATACTTATCCTCACTGGGAATCCGAACATCAACCAGACCAAGGCCAAGTTCCTTAACAAGTGAATGCATATCAGAATGATTTGAATCGATAAACTCTGCTCCAAATTCAGTTGTTAATCCTTCACCCAATAAGTTTTTTATTGTTAAAATACGTCCACCTGTACGTTTTGAAGCTTCAAAAACCTGAGCATTAATACCAGATTTTTTTAATTTATAAGCCGCATTTAGACCGGAAATACCTGCCCCAACAACAACTACACGGGGAGCAATTTTGGTTTTTGCAAATACCTGGCTGGCTGGCAGTAAAAGACCACCTGTTGCGATAGCCGAAGTTTTTAAAAATGTTCTTCTGGAAAATTCGCCTGATTTCCGGTTAGAAATTAATTCATCAGTTGAAATATTTTTGTTTTGATTTAAATAAACAGCTGTTTTTATTGCAGAGCGCAATTTATCAAAAAGGAAAGTATGTGCCATAAATATTACTTCATTTCTCAAAGAATAATTTAATAAGACTATTAATAATTTAGCAGTAAGGATTTAAACCTTGCTTAATCTTTTATTAATTTAACCTTAATTTAAGGTTTTTAATTTATTGTTTTCTCTTCAACCCGTTTTTGTAAAGCTTTAACAACATTAGGTAAATCCTGTTCTGTAAGCATTGATTGAATAAAACCAGGAACAGCCCTTCCAACATCAGAAAGAATATCATAAACCAAAAGTTGTTTATTTTTAGTTAAAGGAATGATTCTATAATACCCTTCATTTACTTTCATATCACCTCTAACTCTGTCCCAGCTTAGTTTATATGGAGGGTTATAAGAGACATGCTGAACTATACTGACATCAAACTTTATAAGGGAAAAACCAAAAGTCAAAGTATTTTCCATCCACTTTTCATTATCAGGTAATTTTGTATCCGGTTTTTGCTCTTTACAACTGGTAAAATGAGGCATAAATTCTTTTAATTTCTGGCAATCTTCAATTACGTTATAGGTTAAGTCTGTTGTTCCATTGATTATCCCAAAAGCAGCAACATGAACACCCGTTTTTCCTGATGGAACAGTCCTGTGAACAGTTACTATTTTACCTGAAATAATCTGCTTAAACAGTTTTTTATCAATGTTTTCACTTTTTAATTCTGTTTTAGCTTTAGCCGAAAGCTCTTCCCAACCTAATAAGGAATTAGCAAAAGAGGGGATGCTTATTAAACAAAATAAGCAAGAAAGAACTATTTTTTTTATCATTTTAATTCCGAGAAACATAACTACAACTAATCATATACCATATTTTTGCGTTTTAATAATAAATAATAAGAAAATTCATTCATCTTTATAAGCTTTGGTAAAAATTCTAAAACTATAATATGTGTTATAAACATTAGCAAGAATAAGCCCTAATGAAAAAATAGGAACAATTATGAATAATAAAGCATTGAAAAATCCTTTATTTTGAAAATAAAAAAATATTTCACCAGAAAATAAAATAGCAACTGAAAACAAAGAGGCCAAAAAGAGAGAATTTGAAAACTGAGGGAAAAATTCTTTATAGCCAACTTTATCTTTAATTAAAATTTGAGCCATTTTCATTTGCATAAGATCATTTAAAATATTAAAAATATCAGAAAAAACTTTAAAAAATGGAGAAGTTTTACTAACAAATAGAAATAAATAAGATAAAAAACTAAAAATAACAGTAAGATAAATAAAATTATCTATATTTTCATAGTTAAATTTAGAATTAATAAGTTTTTTAAAAAAAAATACTAAAAAAATGCCTATTAACCAAGAGCAAAATACTAATAAGCTATTTTCAACAAATCCAGAAAAAACACTTAAGATTAATGACGGAAAACAAATTAATGCAGCAATTTTATAAATATTGTTGTTTAAATTTTTCATTTCATTTATTTCTTTAAAAAATTATGATTGATTTTTTTTATTTCATTTAATTATAATAGGATAATATATTGGATAATATTTTTCGTTATGATAAACAAATTAAAAAAAATTAAGTTCTGGATATTCCTTCTTTTTTTCACACTTTACTCTGAAAGTGTCATGGCTGGACCTGGAGGCATTATTGTTAAAACAATAGAAAGAAGCTTTTGGGTAAAAGTTTTTTTAGTAATTTTGTTTCTAATTTTTTCTCCCTTTATTTTTTACTTATGGTACACAGAAAAAGCTAAGATAAGAAAAACATATAGAAACTTGAGAAAAATTTCAAAAACTAATGAAAATTTTAATTGGATGTTTTTAAAAGTTAATCTTAAAAATTCTTTTTTGAGAATTCACAGAGCTTGGAAAAAAGAAGATATGAAACTTGCTTCAGAATTAATGACAGACTGGTATTGGCAAAATCAGCAATTAGTTTATTTAGCTCAATGGGAAGAAGATGGATTAATAAAT
>CAYRDV010000199.1:0-10901 GCA_964422885.1 uncultured Candidatus Sericytochromatia bacterium | reverse complement strand
AAGAAGTTTTGCTCCAGGCAGCAAAAAAAATGGAAATTAGTGTTGATTCATCAGAAATAAAAGATGAAGTTAATAGTATTCTTGAAAAAAATTTTAATAATGATGAAAAAAGCTTTCGTGAAGCACTTAAACAAAATGGTCTTTCTATGGGTTCCCTAAAAGAAGGAATAACCAAAGATAAAATTGTTCAAAAAGTAAGAGAACATATTACTGATGAAAGAGTTAAAATAACTGATAAAGAAAAGAAAGAATATTATGATAAAAATAAGTCGGAGTTCTCAAAGTCTGAACAGGTAAAAGCTTCCCATATTCTTGTAAAAGAGCAGAAATTAGCTGATGATATCTATAATCAACTTCAAAAAGGGGGAAATTTTGAAGCACTGGCAAAAAAACATTCTACTGATACTGGATCAAAAGAAAAGAACGGAGACCTGGGTTTCTTCCCCAAAGGTCAGATGGTAAAAGAATTCGAAAATACTGCCTGGACTCTTAAAGAAGGTGAAATAAGTAAGCCTGTAAAAAGCCAGTTTGGCTTTCATATCATAAAGAAAACCGGTTTTACTCCTGCTAAGACTGAGACTTATGAACAGGCGAAAGCTAAAATTACAAAAAATATGAAAGAAAAAAAATCTTCTGATGTAATTGATATCTTTACTAAGGAAGAGAGAAATAAAAGTAAAATTGTTTATTATATAAATAAACCTGTTGAAGCTCCGGCAAATGTAACTGTTTCTGCGGCACCATCTTCACAGGCTTCTGTAAGTGCAGAGAAACCCGCTTCACCTGCTACAAAAGCTTCTGCCTCTCCTGTAGCAAGCTCTCCAGCACCAAGTGTTAGCCCTGTTCCCAGTAAATAATGAAAAGAGTTAATTTTCAGGAAAGAGTTTATAATGTATTTGACGAGATGGGGCGCTTCTATATTGTCAGCCTTGAGATCTTAAAAACACTTTTTTCCGGGAAAATTCATTTTCGTAATACAATGCAGCAAATGGCTTTTGTTGGTACAGATTCTTTACCAATCGTTCTTTTAACAGGTATTGCAATAGGAATGGTTTTTGCTTTGCAGGTAACCGATTTATTTAAAAAATATGGTGCAACATCAATGGTTGGTGCTGCTGTTGGGGTTGCTATTGTAAGAGAACTGGCCCCACTTTTTACCGGAGTTGTTATTGCTGGCAGAATTGGTGCGGCTATAACTGCTGAAATTGGCTCAATGAAAGTCACTGAGCAGATTGATGCCATGTCATCTATGGCAGTGAACCCATTAAGATATCTTGCTGTGCCAAGGGTCCTTTCCTGCCTTATAATGGTTCCCCTTCTAACTATCATGTGCATTGTAATTGCCATAACCGGTGGCATTATTGTTGCTGTCTATGGTAAAGGGGTTATTCTCAGTACTTTTTTTGAGTCGATGAGAGATTTTTTAACTCCTGTTGATATTTTTAAATGTATGATTAAATCTGCAATATTTGGTTTAATTGTTGCTCTTGTTTCCTGCTTTAAGGGTTTAAATACCGGTGAAGGTGCACAGGGTGTTGGTATCTCAACCACCAGCGCTGTAGTTACTTCACTGATAAGTATTTTTCTGATAAACTACATCCTCTCAACAATCCTTTTTGCGGGTAAAATTTAGGTTGTAAATTGAAAAGGAAAAATTATGGAAACAAATCTTCTGACAAAATATTTTGGGGTTAAAGGCTCAAATTCTATCGAGTTTTACTTAAATCATGGCGGTTATGAACAGGCCCAAAAAGCTTTGCTTAAAATGACTCCTGATGACGTAATTGAAGAAGTAAAAAAATCAGGATTGCGTGGAAGAGGTGGTGCTGGATTCCCAACAGGTGTAAAATGGAGCTTTTTACCAAAAGATAATCCTAAACCAAGATATTTATGTGTAAATGCTGATGAAAGTGAACCTGGTACTTTTAAAGACAGATATATCATGGAAGATGATCCACACCTGATGCTGGAAGGTATTTTGATTTCCTGTTATGCAATAAAATCAAACAAAGCTTTTATTTATATCAGAGGTGAATATCACTATCCTTATACAGTTTTAGAAAAAGCAATAGAAGAAGCCTATGCACATGGCTTTTTTGGTGAAAATATTTTTGGCACTGGCTATAATCTGGACGTTGTTCTTCATAGAGGGGCAGGAGCTTACATCTGTGGCGAAGAAACTGCTCTGATTGAATCATTGGAAGGTAAAAAGGGACAGCCCAGGATAAAACCACCATTCCCTGCTGTTGAAGGTGTTTTTAAATGCCCGACTATTGTAAATAATGTGGCAACTATTGCTTCCGTTCCCTGGATTATTGAGCATGGTTTTGAAGCGTATGCGGCACTTGGTACTGCCAAAAGCACCGGAACCTTTCTTTTTTCGATCAGCGGACATGTTAATAAGCCTGGAATATATGAAGTCCCTATGGGAATGCCTATTATGCAATTTATCAATGAATATGGGGGCGGGATTAAAAATGGAAAACAATTAAAAGCTGTTATCCCCGGAGGTTCTTCTACACCAATACTTACTGTAAAAGATTGTGAAACTGTTTGCCTTGATTATGAGTCCATTATGGCTCATGGTTCAATGCTTGGCTCTGGTGCTGTGATTGTAATGGATGAGGATACATGTATTGTAAAATCATTATTAAACCTGATGCATTTTTATGCTCATGAATCATGTGGTCAGTGTTCTCCATGCAGGGAAGGTGTTGACTGGATGCATAAAACTGTTCATGCAATAGAACATGGAACAGCTTCTGAAAAGGATTTACAGACGGTTCTTGATTTGGCAAATAATATGGAAGGAAAAACTATCTGTGTTTTTTCTGCTGCGGCAGCGATGCCTGCCCGTAGTTATATCACTAAATTTAGAGATGAATTTCTGGAGCATTTTCAGCATAAAGGGTGCCCTTATCCTGAAAGGCATTATCTGGCTGATTAAAATTATTAAAAATAATTTTATTAGGTTTTTGATAGGATATTTATTAATTACGAAAAATTTATTCTATTTTTCCTAACTCTCCCCTAACTTTTCAAAAATCCATCCCCAACCCTTCCTTTACCAAAGGAAGGGAGTTAAAGAATTGACCAAGAAGGTGAATACTAAAACAATTAGTAATGAGTCCTTTCACTTCTCACGTTTTACGTTTCACCCATTTCATTAGTTTTAGCATTCACAGTTTACTAAAAGCGACTATTAGTAACGATTTACCACTGTGGTCAATAAAAAATAGTCAGAATCACAGATATAACGGATTAGTCTAAGACATGTTATGTTAACTAATTAGGCATTCCCGTTGGTCAAGAATGAACACGGATGCAAGAACTTTCTTCCCTCTCACTCAATAAGCTCCGGTTGAAAATTCTTTTCTGGAAGCATTTGTAGTAAACCGTGACAAAGAATGATTTCATCATAAGCCGGGACTGTCAAAACTTTTGAAATAAATAAATGCTAATCGTAAAGACGCATTGAATGCGTCTCATCTGTTTTGATAGTCCCCATTTTGCTGTAGGAAAAAATTTTTAACCTAAAAAGATAATCACAAATCGAAATGCAACCAATAATCGCTTAATAGAAATGATTTTTAAAAAGGTTAAATTTAATTAATTTAACCTTAACATACACTTAATAGTTGACAAAAAAGTCCGATTTAGTAGTATAATAGAAATAGGACAAAAAAGTCCGGTTTTAATAAATTTTTATAAAGGCCAAACTATGAAGGTATCAGCTTTAGAAGAGTACGCATTAAGATGTTTACTTCAGCTTGCAAAAATTTCTGATCAAAAGCCTGTTTCTGCTGAAGAAATATCAACAAAAGAGCTTCTTTCACCAGCCTATATAGAAAAGATTTTACAAAAGCTTAGCAAAGCAGGGTTTGTAAAAAGTACCAGGGGAACAAAGGGTGGTTATGTTTTAGCCAAGTCCCCGGAAGATATAAAAATTGGTCATGTAATCAGGGCAGTTGACGGTGAATTCATGTCAGAATTATGTACTCATTTTTCCGGTAATAGCCCAGAATGTACTCATATTGGCGGATGTGGAATCAGACCTTTATGGGCCAATATATATAAATATATATATGATGTTCTGGATAGAACAACACTATATGACCTGATGAAAGACGAAGCAAATATTGCTTTAAGCATAAGTGAAAAGTTTATGTTCTCACTTGAGAGCATGGTTGCAAAATAGCTACCCATAAGGTGGGAACCCTGTTTTGTTAATAAAAATAAAGTTAAAAGGATAAACGATTTTGGAGGATATGATGTCTGAGGATTTTTTAGTTGTTGAAAACCTACATGTAAATGTAGAAGATAAAGAAATATTGAAAGGTGTGAACCTTAGAATAGGAAAAGGGGAAGTACATGCGTTAATGGGGCCAAATGGTTCTGGAAAAAGTACTTTATCCAATACTATTATGGGGCATCCAAAATATAGAATAACCCAGGGTAATATTTATTTTAAGGGTGAAAATATTGTTGGATTATCTCCTGATGAAAAAGCAAAAAGAGGTATTTTTCTGGCTTTTCAGTACCCCCTTTCCATTCCCGGAGTGAGGATCTTTAACTTTTTAAAAAATATGATGTCTTCAGTTCATGGAAAAGATATTCCGGTTGCTGAATTTAGAAAAATCCTCAAAGATAAAATGACAATGCTTGGTATCAAACAATCTTTTATCAAGAGATATTTAAATGATGGTTTTTCCGGTGGCGAAAAGAAAAGAAATGAGATTCTGCAAATGGCCTTATTTGAACCAAAGCTTGCTTTACTTGATGAAACAGATTCAGGGTTGGATGTAAGTGCTTTGAAAATGGTTTGTGAAGGAATAAATAAAATTATAAATCCAGAAATGTCAACAATTATAATTACCCATTATAAAAGAATGTTAGAGTATGTCAGACCTCAGTTTGTACACATAATAATGGATGGGAAAATTATTAAATCCGGTGGTGAAGAGCTTGTCGAAATAATTGATCAGCAGGGATACGGGTGGCTTAAAGAAGAAGCCCTTGCTGTAAGCTCAACCTAATATTACGAGGAGGAAAAATAAATGACTGTTACTCAAAGTTTAAGTATAACTGATGATTATAAATATGGTTTTCATGACTCAGAAGAAAATTATGCTTTTAAATCTTCCAAAGGTTTAAATAAAGAAATAGTTCAAAAGATTTCTGATATGAAAAATGAGCCTGCCTGGATGACAAAATATCGTCTCGATGCTTTGGATATTTTTCATAAAAAACCAATGCCAACCTGGGGCGATACAGAGATGCTCAATGAAATTGATTTTGCTAATATTCACTATTATGTCAGATCTGCCGAAAAGCAGGGAAGAACATGGGAAGAAGTTCCTGAAGAAATTAAAAATACTTTTGATCGTCTTGGCATACCTGAAGCAGAAAGAAAATTTCTGGCAGGTGTAACTGCTCAGTATGAATCAGATGTTGTTTATCACAGTATTCGTGAAGACCTGGAAAAAATAGGCGTTGTTTTTACTGATATGGATACTGCCTTAAGAGAATATCCTGAAATGGTAAAAAAATATTTCGGAACAATAATTCCTTCAACAGACAATAAATTTGCCGCTTTAAACTCTGCTGTCTGGAGTGGTGGAAGTTTTGTCTGGGTTCCGGCTGGTGTTCATGTGGAAATACCATTACAGGCATATTTCAGAATTAATACCGAAAATATGGGACAGTTTGAAAGAACCCTGATTATTGCAGAACCAGGAAGTTATGTTCATTATATTGAGGGTTGTACTGCTCCTACTTACAGCAGTGATTCATTACACTCCGCTGTTGTAGAGTTAATTGCTATGGAAGGCTCAAAGATTCGTTATACCACTATTCAAAACTGGTCAAACAATGTATATAATCTTGTTACCAAGAGAGCTTATGCCTATAAAAATGCAACAGTTGAATGGGTAGACGGAAACCTTGGCTCAAAATTAACAATGAAATATCCTGCTGTTTATCTGATGGGAGAAGGAGCAAGAGGTGAAATACTCTCTATTGCTATGTCTAGTACCAATCAGCATCAGGATGCCGGAGCTAAAATAGTACACGCCGCACCTAACACTTCTTCACTGGTAACTTCCAAATCAATTTCCAAAAATAACGGGCGTGGTTCTTACCGTGGCTTGGTAAAAATTTTACCAGGAGCTTACAACTCCAAAAGCCATGTAGTATGTGATGCACTGATACTTAATGAAGAAGCCAGATCTGATACATATCCGACTATGCAGGTTGAAGAACAGCTTGATGTAACAGTTGAGCATGAAGCAACAGTAAGTAAAGTAGGCGAAGAACAGTTGTTTTACCTGATGAGTCGTGGTCTAACTGAATCAGAAGCAAAAACAATGATTGTAAATGGTTTTGTTGAGCCATTCACCAAAGAATTACCTATGGAATACGCAGTGGAGCTTAACAGACTAATTCAGATGGAAATGGAAGGCTCAGTAGGATAGGAAGTGAAAAGTGAGGCCACAAACTTCGTTTGTTAAGTGAGGCAGCAAACAAGTTGCCTGTGAGGGAGAAGTAAGAATAAAGTTTATTTTTACCGTTTCGTTAGAAACACTCACTTCCCCCTCACTAGGACAGCTTTAGCTGTCTGACCTCACTGAACGAAGTGACCTCACTTCTTAAAGGAAAAGGAAATAAGTAAATGGATAATCTAGTAGAAAACAAACAACTAAAAGGAGTTTCCCAAAAAGCATTTGAACTTCTTTTAGGTTCACAGCCGGAATGGCTGAAAGAAAATAAAAGACATGCCTGGGAGACTTTTAATAACTTAAGCCAGGATAAGGCAAGAAAAGAAAAATTTAAAGATGTAATTGATTCATTGGAAATTGAAAACAAAAGTTTAAATAATCAGTTGTCTGAACCGGATTCAATTGCTGATTTTAGTAGTCAATGGGGTGATATCAGCGGTTCTTATGTAACAAACGGAACTCATAATTTTTTGGATCAAGAATTAGCTAAAAAAGGAGTTTTGCTTAAATCATTAAAGTCCGCTTTGGTAGAAAATGAAGCTATCGTAAAGCCTTATCTGACAAAATCAAACCTTACTTCCAGAGATTCAAGATTTACTTCTTTAGCAGAAGCAATGTGGGAAGATGGTGTTCTTTTATATATACCGAAGGATTTGGAAATATCCTTACCTATTCATCTTTTAAAATGGACAAATCAGGGTGGAAATCAGAATTATTATAAAACCCTGGTTATTGTAGAATCAGGAAGTATATTAACTTTAATTGATGAATATAATTCTGTAAATACCGATGATTTCTTTATGGTAAACGGTATAAATGAAATTTATGTAAAAGATAATGCCAAAGTAACTTACCTTCATTTACAGAATTTTGATTATAATGCATTCAATTTTTCCTTACAAAAAGCTACTCTTGGTAAAAATGCTGAACTAAGATTGCTTTCTGTTTCAATTGGCTCCCAGTTCAGCTATGAAAATATCAGGACATATATGGAGCAATCAGGTAGCTTTGCTGAATTGCTTGGTTTGGTCGTAGCTGATGATGAACAGGTATTCCAGCATGAAACATTACAGTACCACCCGGAACCTGCAGCAGTAAGTGATCTGCATTTTGAAGTAATGCTGAAAGGCAAAGCTGAATCTGCTCATAATGGTTTTGTTCATATTGAGAAAAAGGCGCAGCAGAGTGATGCAAAACAACTTATTAAAAATCTTTTATTAAGCCGCAAGGCAAAAGCTGAATCTATACCTAATCTTGAAATTCTGGCTGATGATGTAAAATGTGCTCATGGTGTTTCACTTGGCCCTGTAAGCCCGGAAGAATTATTTTATCTTGAATCAAGGGGATTTGATAAAGAACAGGCTGAAAACTTTATAATTGAAGGTAATATTGAAAGAGTTATTAATAAGCTGGAAGCCAATATTGAAGAGCAGGATAATGATGATGAAATAGTTTCTGAAGAAGAGTTTTTTGAAGAAAAAATAAATCTTGCACATCGAGTCAGAGATTTTGTTCTAAAAAACCTTAAAAGTGGAGTTAAATAATGGCAGAAGTTACTTTTGGTAAAGAATCTGAAATTGAAGAAGGAAAAGTAGTTGTCAAAAGATTTGGCAGAAAAAGAGTTGCTGTCTGTAGGTTTGAAGGAAAATTTTATGCTTTCAAAGATGAATGCACTCATGATAATGGCGCATTAGATCAGGGTGAACTTTGCGGAAACGTGATTGAATGTCCAAGACATGGTGCCAGATTTGATGTTACCACTGGAGCAGTTTTAGCTGCACCGGCAATTACCCCTTTGGAAGTTTATCGGACAACCGTTGATGAGTCCGGGATAAAGGTTGATTTGGAGTAGTTTTATGAGTCAAATAGTTGAAAAAACTTTTTTCAAAAAAGAAATTTCTGAAATAAGAAAAGATTTTCCCATTCTGAAAAGAAAGATTAATGAGAAGCCGTTAGTATACCTTGATAATGCTGCAACCTCGCAAAAACCAGAGAGTGTTATCAATGAACTTAAAAGGTATTTTGAAGAATATAATTCTAATGTACACAGAGTTGGACATACTATGGGCCAGGAAGCTTCACTGGCCTATGAAACAGCCAGAAAGAAAGTTTCTTCCTTTATTAATGCAGATTCAGAAAAGGAAATAATTTTTACTTCTAATGCCACAGATGCAATAAATCTGGTTGCCTATTCCTGGGGAAAAGAAAATATTCATGAGGGTGATGAAATAATAATTAGTATTATGGAACATCATTCAAATTTTATACCCTGGCAGCAATTAGCAAAAGAAAAAAAAGCAATATTAAAGGTTCTTGATATAAACGAGAATTATGAGCTTGATATTGAGCAGTTAAAAAGCCTTTTATCATCAAAAACAAAACTTTTGGCAATAACAATGATGTCAAATGTTTTAGGAACACTTAACCCTGTAAAGGAAATTTCAGAACTGGCACATAAGTATAATGCAAAAATTCTGATAGATGCTTCACAGTCAGTAGCTCAGATGCCAACTGATGTTCAGGATATAGATTGTGACTGGATGGTTTTTACCGGGCATAAAATGTGCGGACCTACAGGAATCGGGGTTCTTTATGGTAAATATGAAATACTGGAAAAAATGCCTCCTTTTCTGATGGGAGGTGGAATGATTACATCTGTTTCAATTGATGATTCAGCATGGGAATTACCACCTCAACGATTTGAAGCTGGAACTCCAAGAATTTCCGAAGCAATTGGCTTAGGAAAAGCAATTGACTATCTGAATGAATTGGGAATGGAAAACATTCGAAAATATGAAAAATACCTTACTTCATACCTTCTTGATAAACTGACAAAAATTGATAATCTTACGGTTTTAGGCCCTCTTAATATTGAAAAAAGAGGAGGAGCTGTTGCTTTTAGCCTAAAAAATATACATCCACATGATATAGGAACAATACTGGATGAATGTGGTATTGCCGTAAGAATTGGTCATCACTGTGCCATGCCTTTGCATCAGAAGATGGGTATACCGCTGAGTATTCGGGTAAGTTTATTTTTTTATAATACAAAAGAAGAAATTGATTATTTTATTGAGTCCTTACAAAAGGCGATAAATATATTTAAAAGATTTTTATAGAGAAATGGGTAGTATAAAAGAAATTCAAGATGAGATAATTGAAGAGTTTAATGATTTCTCCGATTGGGAAGAAAAATACTCTTATATTATTGAACAGGGCATGGAAATTCCTGTTTTACCTGAAATTTATAAGACAAAAGAAAATATTGTTTTAGGTTGTCAGTCTCTTGTCTGGCTAATTGCCGAATATGATAAGAATATTAATATTATGAGTTATAAAGCAGATAGTGATGCTTTAATTGTAAAAGGTCTGATTAGCTTTTTATTACGGATTTTTTCCGGGCAAACTCCTCATAATATCATAAACGCAGATTTATTTTTATTTGAAAAAATAGGTCTAAAAGGACACTTATCTCCATCCAGGGCAAATGGCCTTTCTTCAATGGTTAGAGATATTAAGGGCCATGCAGCAAAGTTTTTATAATTAAATAATATATTATATAATTTATATGGAGAGGTAAAAATGCCTACAGTAGAAGAAGTAAAGCAGGCCTTAAGGACTGTTGTGGATCCTGAGATACATTTAAATATTGTTGATTTGGGCCTTGTTTACGGAGTAGAAATTGTAGAGGATAAAAATGTAAAGGTTGATTTAACCCTTACAAGTCCTATGTGTCCTTATGGGCCTCAGATTATTGCTCAGGTTCCTCAGGCTGTGAAAGAAAAAATCCCCTCCATTGAAAAGACCGAAGTTAATCTTGTTTGGATTCCCAACTGGGATCCACGGACAATGGCAACTGATGAAGTTAAAATGGAACTTGGTATTTTTGATATGGATGATGAAGATGATGATGACGAGTAATATAATTCTTTCCTCCTCATAGGTATGTTAGCTGGTTAATAATTTCAGGGGTAGCTCCCCTGTTTTTTTTTGTAAAACTTGTTTTATAAATATTTTCTCTTTACCCCTCTCTTGCTGTAACTGCAAGAGAGGGGTCGTCCGTTAGGACGGGGGTGAGTTATACCACTTTTATTTTATTCATTACTTTTGAAAGTAGTGATGGGGTAAATCTTTTTAAATAAATGCCAACTTTTTCTTTCCCAGCAATAACTACTTCTTCTTTTTGCTCAAAAATAGCATTCAAGGTTTGTTCAGCACAATATTCTGCCGAAAGACCATTTGCCTGAGCATCATTCATTTTTCCATAAAGAGAACCATCACCATTCATCGCATTTATAGAAATATTTGTTTTTATAAATCCAGTGCATATAATTGTTTCTTTTACATTTTCACGCCAGATTTCTGCCCTTAATGAATCAAAAAAGCCATGTAGTGCATGTTTTG
>CAYRDV010000198.1:0-11049 GCA_964422885.1 uncultured Candidatus Sericytochromatia bacterium | reverse complement strand
GAACCGTTTTGTAAATAATTTTCAATTACTGTGGGCAAGTAATGTAAAGTTACAATGATGTCATTTATGCCATAAGTTTTTAACAAATCAACAATATGACCAATAATCGGTTTATTTACTATTGGAACCATTGGTTTGGGAATAGAACATGTAAGAGGTCTTAATCTTGTACCTGAACCGCCTGCCATTAAAACTGCTTTCATAAAAACCCTTTCTGTAAAACTATTTTTATCCCTATAAAAACTGAAAAAACGTAATCTATTAACACCTGATTTTAGTATTATATAGGAAAAAAGATGACAGTCCCAATGTTTTTTAGATAATTTTTTTACTTTTAATTACTACTTGACCATCAAAGAATATACTATAATTATTAATCTGACTAATTCATTTAAATATTGCACTGTTTTATGGGGGAGTTAATTTGGAAAAGCAATTTATAATAAAAAATCTTAAAAAAGATCGATTTGCTCCTTTTAATGTTACTGAAGAGGAACTTATTAGTTTTGCCCTTGATGAAGCAGCACTTTTGGATGAGAAAACTATAGTAAATGAAACTTCAGGAAAAATCCTTGTGCAGTCTTTTTATAATAAACGTGATAAATTTCGTCAGAATACCCGTTTGGGACATATTCTTGTAAAAGAATATAATATATCAAAGGATGACCTGATTAAAGCCCTTACTTATCATGAGGAAAGCGGGGCACCTTTGGGGGAAGCTTTTATCTTTCTTAAAATTTGTACAAGGGAACAGATTGATGAAGCTTTGAAAACTCAGATCCAAATGAGAAGTTATATACAATAATTTTAAAGGAGAACTTATGGTAAGTTTTAGTTTAAGTGAGGAACAAAGGCAATTACAACAGCTGGCACATGATTTTAGTAAAAATGAAATAGCCCCTCATTCAAAACATTATGATGAAACAGCAGAATATCCCTGGGAAATATTAAAAAAAGCCTGGGAAATTGGTTTAATGAATCCTCATATCCCACAGGAATATGGAGGCCTGGGACTTGGTGTTTTTGATTCCTGTCTGATAGCAGAAGAAACTGCCTGGGGATGTACAGGTATTGGTACTGCCATTGAAGCAAACGGTTTGGCTGAAGCTCCAGTAATTGTCGCAGGAAATTATGAACAAAAAAAAGAATTTCTTACCCCTATGACAGAAGAATTAACAATGGCTGCTTATTGTGTCACTGAACCGGGAGCTGGCTCTGATGTACAGGGAATCAGAACAAAAGCTGTAAAATACGGCGATGAATATGTTATCAACGGAAGTAAGATGTGGATTACTAATGCCAGTGTTGCCAAATGGTATTTTGTTCTTGCTTACACCAGTGCTGAAAGTAAGCATAAAGGAATGACTGCTTTTGTTGTTCCTGCTGATACACCTGGTATTGAAGTTGGTAAAAAAGAAATGAATATGGGGCAGAGATGCTCTGATACCCGAGGGCTAACCTTTACTGATGTCAAAGTTCCGGCAAAATATGTACTTGGTAAAGAAGGAGACGGCTTTAAAATAGCCATGTCAGCTTTTGATCATACAAGGCCGGTTGTTTCTGCTGCTGCTGTGGGCCTTGCCCGTTCAGCAATGGAACATGCAATTAAATATGCTCAGGAAAGGACAACTTTTGGTGTACCAATTGCCAGACATCAGGCTGTTAGCTTTATGATTGCTGATATGGCAAAAGATATTGAGGCTGCACGGTTGTTAGTCTGGCAGGCTGCTTCAATTATCGATGAAGGAAGAAGGAATACAAAAGAGGCATCAATGGCAAAGGCTTTTGCTGCTGATACTGCAATGAGAGTGGCAACTGATGCTGTTCAGGTATTTGGTGGTTATGGTTATTCAAAAGAATACCCTGTAGAAAAATTAATGAGAGATGCTAAGATTTTTCAGATATATGAAGGAACCAGCCAGATCCAAAGACTTATTATTGCAAAAGAAATATTTGACAGAGCTTAAAGGAAAGTAAAATGAAAAATTCAAAAATATCTAAAAATATTGCTGTTATTACCAGTTTTTTATTTATATCAGCAATTACTGAAGCTAAGGAATTACCAAAATTAGGTAAGGAAATTACTTTAAAAGAAAAAACCAATGTTTCACAGCTTTTAAAAACACCAAAAAACTTTATTGGTAAGCATGTGCTAATAGAAGGTAAAGTTGTTGATGTATGTACTAAACGTGGTTGTTGGATGAAAGTTTCCAGTGATAAAAAGAAAGAAAGTATAACTATAAAGGTTAAAGATGGAGAAATGGTTTTCCCTGTAGAAGCGCGTGGTAAAAATGTAAAAATTGAAGGTGAGCTTTTTGAAATAGCCTTGAATAAGGAAGAAAAAGGTGAAATGGGAAAAGATGAACACAAAAAAGAAGATAAAAAAATGGGAAAAGATGACCATAAGCATGAACATGAAAAGGAAGCTAATTCAGTTTTTATGTTTAAGCCTCAGGCTGTAAAATTTGAATAATCTATGGCAGCCAGAAAATGGAATATTCTGATTCATAGATATCTTGGTTATTATTTCTTTGGTCTTACTGTCGTATATTCAGTCTCAGGACTTGCTGTAAACCATTTTGAAGAGTGGAATTCTAATTACTTTTCAATAAAAAAAGAAACTAAACTTGGGCCTTTAAAAAATAAAGAGGAAATATCAGTTGAAGAAGTAAAATCCTTATTTCAGAATTTTGATTTAAAAAATGAGGTTAAAGAAGGGAATATTTTTTACCCATCAGAAAAAGAAATTGAAATTTTGGTTTCCGAAAGTGAAAAGATTAACCTTAACCCAGAAACTGGAAATGCTGTTTATGAAAAAATAGTAAAAAGGCCGATACTTCATCAGTTTAATTTTTTACATCTTAATGAACCTCAAAAACTGTGGTCTTTTTATGCCGATTTTTTCGCGATTTCTCTTTTGTTTATTGCAATTACCGGTATGTTTATGAAAAAAGGTAAGGAAGGTTTGATTGGTAAAGGTGGAATTCTTGCTATAAGTGGTCTTATTATACCAATAATATTTTTAATTTATTATTACTAAGTAAGAAAATTCTTTTCTGCTCTCTCGTTCGTTGAGCGGAGTCGAAACGGAGAGAGTAAGTTATGAAAAAGAATTACCGTGCATATAGCCATTTAGGATAAAGTTAGTTCCTTTAGTGATTTTCTCAAAAATATAAGGCTTATATGCTGGTATTAATACGGTTGTTCCAATATTCTGCTCAATATATTCTTTTTCATTATATTCTTTTTCACTTTTATTTAGGCAAAAATTAATACTTCCTCCTTCGTAATTATTATTTTCTGATAAAAAAGTAAAAAAACAAATCTTTCTGGTTGCAGCAAGACCTGGACCAATATCAATATGCCAGTCTATTATTGAATCTTTTTTAAATTCTAAAAGGTATAATTCCTTTATTATTGAAATATCAAAGTCATAATAAGTCTGATTTGTATGATTGATTAAAGCATTTAATTTTTCTTTTAGCCAATGTTTTTTAGTTAGAGCAGTAAAGCTTTTAGTTATTAAATTATTGTCTTCTTTAAAAGTTTTAAATTCAGATAAATTTATAATCTGATTACATTCCCTAACGGAAAAAAAATTGGGTGAAGTAATATATGCACTGATATATCTGTTTGTTCTGGGGCTATTTGTTTCCATTAAATTTAAAATGCCTAAAATTTTTTAATATTTAGGAGTATTATAACCATTTTTTACCGGAAATAATCTCCATGAAAAATTGCTGATAGAGTATGCCTGATTCCTTTTGTTACAGGTTCAACAGAATGTGGTCTGTAAGAGGGAAAAATAACCAGGGTTCCCTGTTCCTGTTTAATATCAGGAATTTCAGGAAACTTAGCCATATTAAACTTTAGCTGCCCTCCTTCATAATCTTTAGTATTAGATAAAAATACCAGAGCATTTATTTTTCGGGTAGAATATTGAGGCTCTACACCTGAGATATCTACATGCCAGTCAAAATAACAATTCTCATTATATTCAAAGATCTGAATCAAATCCATATAAGAAATCTTAAACTGAAAAAATGTTTGGTTGGCTTCATTGACAAAAGATATTAATTTTTCATGTATCCAAAGAGTTTGTTCATTATTTTTCAGGGCATAACGTTTTGCTTTGGCAAAAGAATAATAGTTCTTATCTATGATATCTTCAACAGAAGGTTCTCTAAGTTCCAGAGTATCTTTAATAAATTCACATTCTTCAACAGAAAAGGCATTTTCCAGAACAAGTATTTCCTGTAAAGACGGATTAGATATTAATATATTACTTTTTTTTTCAGGTTCCATAATTTTTTTATCCAATTAATAAATCCCCACAAAGTGGGGCCCCTGTTAGTATTAAAATACCCTACTGTAAATATACAGGCATTTTAATACTAATAAAAAGAGTTTCCATGCATAAAACCATTAAGAAAATATACAGTACCTTTGGTTACTTCTTCTAGAATATATGGTTTAAATGCCGGGAATAAAATAGTTTTACCACATCCTTGTTCAATATATTCTTTTTGTGGTTTAATCAGACAAAAATTTATTTTCCCTCCTTCATAATTATTATTTTCGGATAAAAAAACAAAAAAAGTTATTTTTCTGGTTGCTGACAATCCTGGCCCGATATCCATCCTCCAGTCCAATATTGCGCCTTCTCTACATTCAAAGAGATATAGTTCATTTAGCATTGAAACATCAAAGTCAAAATATGATTGATTAGCATGATTGATTAAAGTATTTAATTTTTCTGTTAACCAGTGTTTTTTTGTTAACTCAGCAAAGCTTTTAGTTATTAAATTATTGTCTTCTTTAAAGGTTTTAAACTCAGATAAATTTATAATCTGAGCACACTCATTAGCTGAAAAATAGTTATTAAATATGATAGAACTACTATCTCTATTTGCTTTTGATATGGGGTTTTCCATTTTGTTTATATTTAAAAATTGTCAATCTTTAGCATAATTTTACCTGAAATATTCGCCATGAAAAATCCCTGATAAACTATATCTAATACCTTTTGTTACAGGTTCAACAGAATGCGGTCTGTAAGACGGGAAGATAACCAAAGTTCCTTGTTCCTGCTTAATGTCAGGAATTTCAGGAACTTTAACCATATTAAACTTTAACTGCCCTCCTTCATAATCTTTAGGGTTAGATAAAAAAACCAGGGCATTTATTTTTCGGGTATAATTTTCTAGATCTTCCCCTAAGTCTATATGCCAGTCAAAATAACACTTCTCTTTATATTCCAAAAGCTGAAGCCCAGTCATAAAAGAAATATTAAACTGAAAAAATTCCTGATTCGCCTGTTTTACCATGTAAACTATTCTGTCATGTATCCAATTGGTTTGTTCGTTCTTTTTCAGATGATAGCGATTTGCAAAAGCATAACCATCCTTTTCTCCCATCTTTAGTACATCGGATTCTCTAAGTTCTATAGTATTTTTAATAAATTCACATTCTTCAACAGAAAAAGCATTTTCCAGAACAAGTATTTCCTGTAAAGACGGATTAGATTTTAGCATTTTATTCTGATTATTATCCGCAGTTTTTTTTCTATTAATTATTAATTTTATACCTTAAACAAATAATCAGCAATTATGATCCTGATCAATTAAACAGCTACCTTTTTTGTAACTTCTGCCATTAATAGGACCTGCCTTACAAGTTTTTCTATACCTTTAAAAACACCTTTAGGGCTAGGGCCAATCATATAAGCAGGAGTTGAAACAATTTTATTTTCAAGATCAAGCACAATATCATCAACAGTGGAGCTTTCATGTACGGCATTCATGTCATGTATCGCATTTGCTGTTTCTGAATCTGTTCCAATAGTTAATTTTAAGTGTTTACCTCTGGCAGTGTGTCCCAAAACCTTTGCTGCAATCACTGGTGAAATACAGATGAATCCCATTGGTTTTTCCAGCTGATGAATATCACGTATTAATCTTTCTACATCAGGATGAACGGTTGATTCAATACCATCATTGGCAAAAGATGACAGATTTAAGGCTGCACCATAACCTCCAGGAAATATTAGAGCATCTAATTCTCTGGCATCAACATCTTTTATATCTTTGATATTTCCTCTGGTGATTCTGGCGGATTCAACAAGTACATTTCTTGCCTCATTCATGGTTTCACCTGTTAGATGGTTAACCACTCTTTTTTGCTGCATATTTGGAGCCATACAGACAATCTCAACATTTTCTGCCTGATCAAGATGAAGTAAGGTAAAAACTGCTTCATGAATTTCAGCTCCATCTTGAAAACCACAACCAGATAAAACAACACCAACTTTAATCATATTTTTCACCTCTTAATATTAATTAACATAGTCTTATTTTACCAGAGATCAAAAAAAGTGAGGGAGAAGTGAGGCGAAAAACAGATGCTTTTCTGTGAGGGGGAAGTGAGTGTTTCTAACGAAACGGAAAAGATTAAAGTATTTTTTACTTCCACCTCACTGAACGAAGTGCCCTCACTTAATAAACGAAGTTTATGACCTCACTTTTCACTTCTTCATTGCTTCCTGTAACAGACCTACTACCTGGCTTGGGGTATCGGCAACCTTGACACCTACTTTATTAAATGCAGCGACTTTACTTTCAGCAGTTCCGCTATTGCCTGAAATTATTGCACCAGCATGACCCATTCTTTTCCCTGGAGGTGCTGTTCTTCCTGAAATAAAGGCAACAACAGGCTTAGACATGGTTGAAATATATTCTGCTGCTTTTTCTTCATCATCTCCACCAATTTCACCCATTAGAACAACCGCTTCTGTTCCTTTATCATTTTCAAAGGCTTTCAAAACATCAAGGAAATTAGTCCCGATAATTGGGTCTCCGCCTATACCAACACATGTTGATTGACCAAGTCCTGCTTTAGTCAGGCCGTAATCAACTTCATAGGTTAGAGTTCCACTACGGGAAACTACACCGATTTTTCCAGGTGTGTGAATATGTCCGGGAATGATTCCTACCTTACCAACTCCAGGAGTAATAAGACCAGGACAGTTAGGACCAATAAGCCTTACCCCCTGTTTTTTTACATACGGGTAAACACTTAGCATGTCCTGTACAGGAACACCTTCAGTAATACAGATGATCAGTTCAATTTTATTTGAAGCTGCTTCAAGAATAGCATCAGCAGCCATTTTAGCGGGAACAAAAATAACTGAACAATTAGCACTGGTTTCTTTAACTGCATCTCTTACTGTATTAAAAACAGGAAGGCCATTTGCTTCTGTGCCTCCTTTACCGGGGGTTACCCCTCCTACCATTCTGGTTCCATATTCAACCATCTGTTTTGTGTGAAAAGAACCATCTCTACCAGTAATACCCTGAACAATAACTTTTGTATTTTCATCTAAAAATATGCCCATAACTTTCCTCATTCAGCTAAGAATAATTCCCCTAAAGGGACCCATGTTATTAGTAAAGACGTATTGTTATGCGTCTCCCCCAAATTTGGGGAAACCTCAATGCTTTAAGCGAGGTATTTTATACTAATAACAACATAAAAGTACTTTACCAAAATAGGCTATAATTGTCCATTTAATTTTTACCTTTTTAAAGATTGTTAAATATCATTCTGCCTGCTCTTGACACTGAAACTTGTTTCTTTGTATTAGCGTGTAGTCAATATTTCCCTACAGGGTTTATAATAATTATTGACTCATTAATAATTATTCATGGGAATTTTAACTTAAATGTATAACAGGTTGTTTCCAGTTTTGCTCTTTGTTCTTATTATTTCCTGCCAGGAAAACTCTCTGGAAAATACTATTGCTGAGATTCCAGTACCAATTACAACTTCAATTGTTCAAATTCCTGTAGCTCAGGTTAAACCTTCTACCAATCCTAAACCTAAGGTTTCTGCTTCTCCTGTTTCAGTAAAAAGCCCAACACCTCTTCCAAGTCAGAGTATAAAACCTTCTGCTGTAAGTGATAAAATTCAGGAACCAGATGATAATGAAGTTATTAACACTGAAACTGAGGTTGTAAAAACCAATGTCAATTGGAAAGAGTTTAACCCGGTAATAAAAGGAAAAAAATATACTTATGTTTATAGTATTATCAGCGGAAATTCAAGTGTTAAAGCTGATATTACCAGAGAAATTACTGATGTAGAAGATGACAGTTATAAGGTAATACAGACAGTTATCAACTCTGGTAGTGACACTCAGCTAAAACCAACGGAAATTACTATTTTATTAAATAAGGATAATAGCCCTTCAATTATTCCTGTTATCAGTGTAAATGGCTCAAAGGTTGAAACAAATGTACAGTTTGAGGTTTCTGAAAAGACAGAGAAAATCAAAGTTCCCTTCAAAGAATTTGACGCTTTTAAAGTGGTATCAAAATCAGGAGAAATAACCACAACAAACTGGTATGGTAAAGATGCCGGATTGATTAAAGCGGTCCAAAGTTCAAAAACATCTACTTTTACTCTTGAGTTAAAAGATTTAAAGTAAAGCTAAAAAATATTCATCCGGCTCGAAACATTGTAATAATCTGACCATCATTTCTTTTTAGCTGCATGCTGCTTGAATCTGAAGATACTATTCCTGTATAAGATACTATACCTGTATATGCTCCTCTTACCTGAAGAACAATATTTGTCCCACTAAGCTGACCATATACCTGTCCTTGAAATTGACCCTCATAATAGGCCAGACCAACAACCTGATTATTACTTTGTTGTAATCTCATCTGCGCATTGCCTGCACCGGATATAACCCAGATACCAGTAACGTCAGGGCCAAATAAATTGCAGCCTATAAAAAAAATAGTAAATAAAATAACAATAAATGGTTTAGATAAAGTTTTCATAAATTTAATTTTTATAAAAATATTTCCTTAATAATAGCAGTTAAGGGGTAATTGGACCAGATAAAATTTTATAAGCTAACAAAAAAGATTATTTTTCAGGTTCATAATAAACGATTGTTGAGCGTGGTGGAATAGAAATTGTTCCTGATAAGTTATCAAAATGAACTTTTTTTAGATCATCTGGTTTAATAATAAACTTTCCCTGAGAGTTTTCTATCGTGATATTTTCATTTAATACAGGATGTAATTTTAAATCTGTATTTTTTAGAGAATTATGACTAAATTTAACAGTTTCTTTTGTGGCATTAAATAAGCAAATAATCATTTTTTTATCAGGATCTAAATTTTCTTTTCCGGCGATTTTGTCAGAAATTTTCATTACTATCAGGCCTGGTATTTGGCCGTAATTATTTTCAGAATCGATAAATGTAATTCTGCTCATGATCTCGTCTGCGCTTTTCAGGCGAAATAGAGGAGAACTCTTGCGTATCTTTAACACTTTCTGAAAATTTGCCACACCTGAAAGTATGGTTTCTTTTGATGGTTTTAAACTAATATCAGCCAATCGTGGTTTCCAGAAATTCCATTCATTTCTGTTTCTTTCTTCAGGTGGCAGACCAACCCCCCAATTGTTTGTTTCATAGGTAAAATCAAGCCAGTTAAACCAGTCCCCTGAATTATAACTATCACCATCTCCAGATTTTGAACGTAACATATCACATCCTGCATGAAAAAATGGTATTCCCTGACTAAGAGCGATAATACTTAACCCCAGATTTTGCATTTTTGCTTTTTCTTCAGGTGTGGCAGATACAGGTATTCTTCCTGGTGTATGAAAAGGGGCTTTTGCGGTAATTTGATCCCATAAACTGTAATTATCATGAGCCTCAACATAATTAATAATTTCCCTTGGCTCTGAAGTATAACCAGAATTTGAGCCACCACGGTAATTAACATCTGACCCTTTAATAAAATCCCCCTGTGAGTTCTTAAAAATAAAGTCTTTAAGATTTCCAGTCATACCAATTTTGATATTATCCATATAATTCAAAAGGATTTTCTTTTGGATTTCCAAATCATTTGGCGTTTCTGTATTTTCATTATCCTGATTATAATCATAATAAAGTCCGTTAATGAATCCCTGATCTGATTTTGTGTTGTGAGAAAAATTTCCGCCTCTTAAAGAGTCACGTATCCGATCATTAAAAGTACCTACTCCTAAACCAGACGAATTTTGCTGATGCATTGCTTCTCTGGGTAAAATATCGTTTAGTGAACCAAAACGCCATCCTTCACCGTAAAGATAAATTTTCCCGCCATCAACTCCATCTTTTTCTAAAGTTAATGAATTTAATTCTTCCCGGATTTTTTTAAGATTTGTTGTTGTATGATGACCCATCAAATCAAAGCGAAAACCATCAACTTTATATTCTTTTGCCCAGATTTTTAGGGTGTCAATCATCAATTTTTCCATCATATTATGCTCTGAGGCTGTATCAGGGCAACAGGTACTATTTTGGACATTACCATTTTTATCAAGCCGGTAATAATATCCCGGGACAATTTTATCAAATACAGATTTGCTATCTTGCCCTGATGAACTGGTATGGTTATAAACAACATCCATGATTATCCGTAATCCGGAGTCACTCAGTGACTTTACCATTCTGCGGAATTCAAAAATCCTTGAACTGCCATCAGGGTTTATTGAATAACTTCCTTCAGGAACACCATAATGGAAAGGGTCATAACCCCAGTTATAACCATCTTTATCTTTTAGTGCTGCGGTAATTTCCTGTTGACCTTTTGAATCAGATGCTAAATTTTCAGGTATCTGTGGTTCCTGTCTTAATTTTTCATTTTCTTCTATAGTTGCAATATCAAAGACCGGAAGTAAGTGAATATGGGTTAAACCTGATTTTTCCAGATTTTTCAAATGTTTCATCCCATTCGAATCAGTTTCTGAAAATGCAAGAAATTTCCCCCTATATTTAGGGTTTACTGTTTTATCCATAATACTAAAATCACGTATATGTAACTCATAAATTACAATATCCTCAATTGAATCAAGGTGGGGCTTTTTTAAGTAATCCCAGTTTTCAGGCTTAAGGTTTGTGTCATTAAAGTCAATTATCTGGCTCTTTTTGCTATTCATTGACAGGCTTATTGAATAAGGATCTGTTACCAGATTGTTTTCTATTTTTCC
>CAYRDV010000197.1:0-11188 GCA_964422885.1 uncultured Candidatus Sericytochromatia bacterium | reverse complement strand
AACGATATCATAGATTTCCGGGTGTTCAGGAAAAGGAAAAATTATCGAAGCAAATTTTTTTAAATTATTGTCCAGAGTTTCAACTTTGCTTATACTCAGGTTTACCTGCATGAAATTGGTATAAATAAGGTTACAGGTGCTGCTAGTAGTACAGCTTAGATAAATGTAATCTTCTGAAAATATTAATTGTTGAATATTTGGTGTAATTTTACTAAAGGTTTTTTTCAGTGTTTCTTCAAGATGTTCTTTTGAAGCTAATAATAAGCCTTCTACCTTAATGTTATAGGAATTCCTCTGCATAAAAAAATTATACAACTTTTTTTTATTGTCAGAATCAGGATTTACAAGATTTAGGAAATTTTCAGGATTTTTATAACTTCTTATCCTGTTAATATCTTTAATTCTGATTCTGACAACTATTGATCCAAAACTCTTGCACCAACACTAATTAGGCCTAATGCCAAAGCCGGAATACTGACACTTCTGGCATTGATGTTATTTGCCATACCTTGTTGATTTACCCCCTGGTAGGAAGCAAAGGTGGACATCTGAAAAAAGCTTGAGGCTACGGATGAAGCTCCAGCTATAATACCAAATGTACTTCCTCTTTTTATCCCATCCTGTAAAGTGGCAAAACCATCAGCAACACCTCCAGTAAGAGCGATTGCTCCGGCAGTACGTAAACCGTTTGGTAAAGGCTGTCCGGTAAAAGCTGGTATTGCCGCTATAAGCATTCCTGATGCACTGGAAAATCTGGCTCCGGCATCAAGAGCATTCATTATTGGGTCTTTACCGCCTGTACCAAAAATATTCTGTTTTCCTTTGTTTTCAGCTCTGTAATAAGCCAGAGGTTCACTTAAAGCTGCTCCCAGAGCCATATTATATGAAAAAGGGATGCCAATTGGTGAATTCTCACCCAAAGTCTGGCCCAATGATTTCCCTGCTACATCACGCATCCAGGTATCATTTACCGGTTTACCCATCATTGCCCAGTACATACAATCTTCTAAGGCAACATTAAAAAGCACATGGCGGCTCATATCTATACCACTAAAATTTTTGAAGGCAGGATCGCCATTAATGGCATTATTAATCATATTTCCGGCAGTATATGAAAGTATTGGCCCTGCTCCCAGAGCCAGTCCCCAGTAAACATTTTTGGTATTGGGATTACTGCTCATCTGGGCATTATAATAAGGGGTTTTCCAGCCCTCCTTACCATTGGAATCTCTGTATTTATCCCCCATTGCCTCATTTATTGCAACAACCGTTGTATAAGGTATTTCAAACAATAAGGTTCGATATTCATCCTTTGGACTTTTTGGTAAATCCTTTTGCTCATCTATCAGGTTAATATTTGTATTAGCACTACCCTGCTCATTTTTGGTAATCTTTGCTTCATCTTTGGAGGTGTTTTTTTCGACAGCAGGTGCTCCTTTGTCCTCTTTCTTTATTTCCATTTCTTTTCCCCCTTCGAAGGGGGCCAGGGGGATGTTAGGTTGAACAATATTAACTTTACTGGCTATAGGTAAATCACTCATGAGTCCTTACCTTTTAAAGTGCTATAACCATAGCCTAATCCAGTATTAATCAGACTTGAGGTAATAAATCGCAATGCGCCTATTCCCAGTTTTTCCAGAACAGTACTTCCACCTTCGTTTCCACCAATATTTAAGAGGTTAGTAGATACATAAGGAGCAGCATAAAAGCCTGTTTTTGAGTTAGGGTTTTGCCCATGAGGTAAGCCGGATGAAACATTATAAGCTGCAGAAACACCCATCCTGGTATTTTCCGAAAATCCGTTAAAAAATGTTCCTTCACCAATCCAGCCTTCATTAAATCGTGGGACAAAATTACTCATTGGCACTGTATATTTCAGATGATAACTTTTGAAATCGGTTGGGTTAATATCTTTTTCTGCCCCACCCGGTATTATATGCTCTGTCCCATAAGATGGGCTGGAAGGGTTTTTCATTGTTATTCCAAAATCAATCCTGCTGTTTTGGACAAAAGGAGAAGTTGATTCGATAAACTGGTTTGGCTCAATATATACACCAACATCAAGCATACTGGTATTTGGTGTCATAAATGGGACCATCCTGGCTGGATTTAGTGGATCAAATGTCATGTCTAATGAGTGCTTACCCGCTGACATAGTCATGCCAAAATTAGTTTCCGAATATATTTTTGGCAGGCCTCCTTCTCCGGTTGCCGAATTTACCACACTAAACATATTTGCTCCTCCACCCGGTAATCCGTACTCTAACCCGCCTTCAAAAGCAGGACGGACATTTGGATAGTCTGGTAAGGGAATACCACCGGGAGTAAAAGAGCCTCCTGAATTTTTTGCAAAGGGACTGATATCTTTTACTTTTAGGTTTCCGTTAGGATCAAGCCATTCCTGAAGGTAAAGTGAGGCTACACCTGCCGTATTAGCAACCCGATCGCCAATATCATTTATTGAATAAGCCCCCCTTGAGCCGTCAGGATGTGTTTTTGGAGCTATATCAAATATAGGAAAGGGAATATTTTTCAAAGCATCACCTATATTATGCGTTACTTCAATTATTTCTCCCATTGAAGTAAGAGTTCTGTTTGCCAGATAAGCTGCCATAAATTCTTTTGTAACCTGTGATACATGCGGCATAAAATTACTTTGCTGTGATTTAGCGGCTTCGTTTCCCAGTTTTGTAGTTTCTGTATCAATTTCAGCAAGAATTTTTTCTGCTTCAAGTGCTTTAAGGTTTTTATCCTCAAGCTTTTTAAATAATCCACCAGTTTTATCCACATAATCATTGATGCTTTTTTCACTTAAGGAAGGGTACTGCTCACGCATTTTCATCAGCTGCCCCTTCAGGTCTGTAATCACAATGCCTTCAGGAATCTTTATTTTACCTATATCAACATGCTTAGCTATTGCTTCCAAAACTTCAGGGTTACTTTTCAGATTTTCTTTCTGGTTTATTAATGCTTCAAGCATTGTTTCTCTTGCTTTTGCCAGTGCCGGATCAAAGTTTTTATCACTTTTTAGAGCACTGATCCCATCCCCAAGCGAATTGATAAGTATCCGATACATACCAACAAGCTCTGCGGTATTTAGAAAATGTCCGGCACTTCCACCACCCTGTAACAGTGGTATCGGGTTATTATTTTCTCTGGATAAACTACCTTCAACGTTTGAAGGTTTTTTTAGGTCAGGATATACCCCATAGCCATTTTCCTGCCATTTTTTCGGATGAAACTGAGTAGCTTCATACTGACCAACACCAAAAGAAGCTAAACTACCGGCAACGCCACCTAATGCCTTAAGCCATCCGGGAGCTTCTTCGGGTATATAATTTTTTAATTCTTTTCGGGAAAGGTGTACTTTACCATCCTGCTTTTCCAGTTCTGCTAAAACTTTCCCATCAGAAATCATTCCCTGTTTTGCGGCAGTATTTAAAAATTTAAAATCCTGGTTTGAAAGCAAATTTAAATTAATGTTAGATGGTATTTTTAATTTTCCATCATTAGATAAATTGATTGTTGCACCGTTATCTAAGATGAAACTGATGGAATGAATTTGGTCACGGTCAAACTTTAACTCATTCCTTAAATCTACAGCATTTTTTAGATTAAGGGTTGCCATTCTGATACTTCCATCACCTCCATGTGATGTTGTTGAACGGATATAAACCTGTACACCATCAGAATCCTTTGCCGTATTAACTGCTGTTTTCAAATTTGTATTCCAGCGGTTTTCAGCCCCTTCCTGGTTTTCTATTCTTTTATTCGCTTCTGAATCAAGTGGTATTAAAATCTCTCTTTTTTCATTAATAAATTGACCAGCAACACTTTTATCTGCATTATTTCCTGTATCAACAGGTTCATCATCCATCATGGAAATATTTGCCGAAGCTGTACCCTGTCCTAATTTTGCAACATCAGCAGCATCTTTTTCAGGATTTATACCAATTTCATCATTACTGGACTTTTTATTACCCTGTTCAATCTTTTGGCTCTTAAATGTATTTATTTGCTCAGTATATTGAGAATACTGATTTTTAGCAGGAGGATCTAAATAAGCCATAAACTTTAATTTTTTATCTGAATAAATTAAAAATACTTATTTAATTATAGTAGAAGGGCACAAAATTCTGACTTAATATTTTATAGTGAAATATAAAAATAACTCCCCATAAGGTGGGGCCCCTGTTTCGGAGTACCGAAATAATTTCTCAATCAGGCTTGGCCTAAACAAGGGGCTTTAGTTCCTTGTTCTAACAAGCTAACTACTGTTGTAATGGCAGCAAAACAGTAACAGTTGTACCTTTACCAATTTCAGAAGCGATCTCAATTTTACCATTATGATGCTCAATTATTCCATAAGCTGTAGACATCCCTAAGCCTCTTCCTTCACCCACATCTCTGGTAGTAAAAAATGGCTCAAATACCTTTTTCTGAACTTCATCTGACATACCACAACCATTATCCTTAAATTCAATTGCCAGATAATTTTCTTTTAGAAAGTTTCTTATTTTCAGAAAACCTTTTTCAGAGTTAATATTTGACTTTTGTTTATCCATTACCGCCTGACAAGCATTTATAATAATATTCATAAATACCTGATTTAACTCATTTGGAAAACAATTAATTTCTGTTGTAACAGGAAACTTACAACTAATTTCGATATATTCATTATATTTTGAACTCATCAAACGAATAATAGACTCTATTCCTTTTGAAATATCAATATTAAGGCTTATATTATTTCCCTGTTTTGAAAATAATCTTAAGTCATTAACTATCGTTTCAATATTTTTACTTCCGGTTTTTATATCTTTAATATTTCTATTTATAGTTGAAAAATAATCCTCAAAAATATTTATAAAACTATTATCTTCTTCTTCACCTGCAAGTTCAAAAATAAAACTTTTTAAATTATCAATACTTGTACTCAGATTATATACTGCTCCTGAGATATAATTATTGGGATTATTTATCTCATGAGCTATGCCGGAGACCAATGTCCCAAGCCCGGCCATTTTCTCAGACATTATTAATTCTTTTTGCATCAACTTAAGTTCTTCAAGTGCTTTTGATAGTTCTATAGTTCTCTCAGCAACCTTTTTTTCTACTGAATTATACAAATTAGCATTTTCAATGGAGATTACAGCCTGAGCTGACAGCATTTTTAGTATTTCCATTCTGTTTTCTGTGAATGCACCACTAATAAGATTATTTTCAAGATATGCTATTGCTTTTATTTCTCCTTTATTAATCAAGGGAAGACAAAGAATCGATACAGGTTTATATTTTTCTACATACACATCGCTTTTATATTTTGACTCATCAGATAAATTGTCAATTACAACAGAATCAAGGGTGTTAGAAACAAAATTAATAATTGATTGGGGATATTTCAACGTATCCTCTTCTTTTCTACTATTAAAATTACTCCCTGCTTCAATTTTCCAGTCACCATTGCTTTGAGGAAATAATATATAACCTTTTGTTGCTCCTGCATTTTCAATAATTAAATTCAATAAATTATCAAGTAATTTATGTAGTTTTATTTCACTGGAAATTGTTCTTGAGGCTTTTAAGATACTTGCAAGATCAACACTGTCAGAAGAACGGGACCCGGTAGTAATTATTTCTGAATTTGAATAGTTTTTTAAAGTTCCTTTTCTTATTTCAGAAAATTTATTTTCAAAATGGCTTAATTTGGCTTCTGCTCTCCATAAATTATAATAATAGTGAGATTCTTCAATATAATTTCTTGCTGCTCTTTTCAGACCTCTTGCTGTATAATATTTACCCGCCTGTTCACAAGCTATTGCCGCTTCATGAATAAATTCATACTGATTAGCAAGATTTATCGATTTTTCATAGTGCTCCTCTGCTTCTTTATCATCACCTTTTACTCTGGACAATTCTGCCTGTACCAGATGATATTTGTGAAGTATATTTTCCGGAGCATAAGTGGCCCAGTTTTTTAATTTTGAAAGATTTGAATTTACTTTTTCAATAATAATTTCTTTTTTGTCATTTGATAATGAATTATAAGTAGATAAGCGGGCAAGAGAATCCATAAAATAGAATACTGGTATAATCATTGAAGATGTTACTCCATCAATATATGGCTCGCATAAATCGGCATATTTTACAGCTTCTTCATACCTACCAAATAAATAATGCAAAGTTAATTTATGGTGATAAAAATTAAACAAAGCATAGCGATCGTCCGATTTAAGAAAAACCGGAAGCATTTTTTCTTCATCAAATACTTCACCTTTAAGAATGAGTGTTGTTTCGGTTTTACCCATTAAGCACTGAACTGTTTGGATTAAAATATTATTGTAGTTAAGAGAATTTTCCAGTTTATTCTGCTTTATAACTTTATTGTAAGCAAGAGATTTTTTTTCTACCTGATCAAGTTCCAGGCCCATAATATACATCGAACTTGCATGTAGTACTGCCGCATATCCTGCAAATTCAAAGTCACCAAGCTCTAGTCCATATTTATAACTATCAGACAGCGTTTTAATTTCTCTTATATGCTCTTTCCAATGTCTTACAAAAGCTCCATCATTAAAAAAAGAACGTGATTTAAATTTTCTGGCATCAATTTTGTCATCAAGCTTAAACGCCAGTTGATTAAATTTATTACCATTATCATAATCATTTACCAGACCACAAAGAATAACAGCATAAGATGAATAGACAAAGGGAGATTCTTTGGTATGACCATGCTCAAGTGAAAGTTTTATCTGTTCGCAAATAAGTAAAGGCATCAGGGCAGGGTTTGAAAGATAGGCTGCGGGGGTAATTCTTGTCATAATCTGAAGTGCTGCAAGTTTTTCAGGATCTTTAAGCTCAGGTAATTTCAGGAAATCATCAAAATTTTTATCTTTCCAGATAGCGGATGTTTCTTCAAGATACTTGCTAATATCATGCATACCAGGTGTTTCTGGAAAATTAAGACCAAGTTCCTTTAATAATGTAATTCCTGTTTTAAGAGCCTCAGATACCTTATTTTGACTCATATAAGCACTTATTTGTATTTCATAAACAGGTATTTTGTCCATAAAAGACAGAGATTTCTGTAATACAGAATTAATAATTTCCTGCATTTTTAGAAAATCACCTGTAAGGTATAAAGTTTCTAAAAGTGCTGTATATGTTTCAAGGGTGAGCATATACTCAGTTTCCCAGGAATTTTCAGGTAATAAATCTGCTCCTGTTTGAAAATATTTATAAGAAGACTCAAATGCAGAAGAAAGCTTTGCTTTATTACCAGCTTTAATATTTAGTTTTAGCAAATTAATTTTTTCAAAATAATCATTTATTAAATCTAAACCATAATTCAAATGAGTTACTATATCAAATAAACGATTATCTGTATTAACATTCTCAAGTAACAAACGACCTATTTCCAAGTGAACTTTAGATTTTTCACTTTCAGGTATTAATGAATATGCTGCCTGTTGTACTTTGTCATGGGCAAATTTATAAATAATATCAGGGAGATTTTCTTTATCTTCTGTAGATGATATAAGTTCTGATAACAGCTTATAGTTATCACTCATCGGTATAATAAGACCTTCAACTAAAGCTTCCCATAATGAGTCTGCTGTATCTATAAGATTTTTATTTGAAACAATAGAAAGAGTTCTTAAATCAAATCTATTACCTAAACAAGCTGAGAGTTTTAGTATATTACTGGTATCACTAGCTAATTTTCTTGTTTTTTTTATAATTAAATCAACTATATTATCTGATATCTCTTTTTTCATTATTTCACTGGTTTTAAATTTCCAAAATTCTGAAAGAGAAAAATCAGTATTTTCAGGATGATCAAAATATATTAAATTTTCTGAATATAAAGATTTTAAAAACTCATTTATAAAAAATGGATTACCACCTGTTTTTGCATATATTACTTCTGATAAATCTGCAACATTTTCAGGAATTTTGTTTAATGTATCGGCAATAAAAAGAGATGTATTATCATAGCTAAGAGGTTCAAGTGATATATGACTTATCTTACTTTTTTCTAATTCTTCCAAAGTAATTAATAAAGGATGCCCTTCACTTACTTCATTATCTCTATATGCGCCAATTAACAAAAAATTTTCAATATCTGAGGCTACCAGCAATAGTTTAATCAGTTGAATAGAAGGAATATCTGCCCATTGCAAATCATCAAGAAATATAATTAAAGGGTGTTCATTACTGGTAAATATCTTGATAAACTTTTGAAAATAAATATTAAAACGGTTTTGTGTTTCTGCTGCACCAAGTAGCGGAATCTCAGGCTGTTTCCCAATAATTATCTGCAACTCCGGTATAAAATCAATAATAACTTGGCCATTTGAGCCTAATTCATTTAAAAGTTTCTCTTTATATTTATTTATCTGTTCTCTGCTTCCTGTAAGGAGATAACTTAATAACTCTCTAAATGATTGAATTAATGCAAAATAAGGAATATTACGTTGATATTGATCATATTTTCCAGAAATAAAATATCCGTTACTAGATGTAATTGGCTTATATATTTCCTGAACCAGCACGGATTTTCCTATACCTGAATACCCGGAGATCAGTATACATTCTGATTTTCCCTGTTTGACTCTTTCAAATCCGGATAAAAGTATTTTAATTTCATTATCTCTTCCATATAATTTTTGTGGTAATACCAGGTTCTCAGATATATCTCTTTTTCCAACTACAAATTTTTGCTTAGAATTAGCACCATTTCTTATATGCTCAAGATCATATATCAAACCAAATGTAGACTGATATCGTTCTTCAGCATTTTTAGAAAGTAGCTTCATTATCAGTTCAGATAAAGCAAGAGGAATACCAGGTTTAATTTCTATTGGCGGAACAGGTTTCTTGGCAATGTGTTCATGGATTAATTCAAGTGGATCACTGGAATCAAAAGGCGGTTTTCCGGTAAGTAGTTCATAAAAAGTGATCCCAAGTGAATAGTAATCAGTCCTGTAATCTAATATCCGGTTCATTCGGCCTGTTTGCTCAGGAGAAATATAGATAAGTGTTCCTTCCATTGAGTTAGGGTTTTGAAATTTTTTGCTTTCTCTTGAAAGCTTTGTAGATATTCCAAAATCAATGATTTTAACAACCCCAGTGTTTCTGTTCAGTACTATATTTGAAGGGTTGATGTCCTTATGAATTATTTTATATTTATGAAGTTTACCTAATATATGAGTTATTGAAATTGAAAGATTATAAAAATCGTCCAGGCTTATATTACCCGGAACGTTCAGATAATGAAGAGAGTCTCCGCCAAAATCTTCTATTTCCATCACCCAGCGGTTATCTTTATTATCAAGATAATAAGCTTTTATTACCCCTTCAATATCTAACTCTCTGGTAACATTAAATTCTCTTTTAAATGATGCAATCCGATTTGGCGAAGGGAGTTTTTCCCGTAACATTTTAAGGATAACAGGCTGAACATTTTTTCTGGCCCTTAATACAATAGAATTATTACTCTGATGTAACGATTCTACTACTTTATATTCAGGTAGATTAAATGCTAGCATTTCATACTCCGATTTTTAATTTAACACAAATTTTAAATAAAGTTATAATAATAAGATTATTTTGAATTTTTTAAGATTATTTATTTAGTTTAAGCCTTTTTTGAATAACTTTTTAATTATTTATTTATTATATTAAGTATATCAAGTGATACTTTTAAAACAAATGCCTTAGGCTTTTAATTTAAGTATTATCGTAATAAATATTATGTTTTTCTCTTTAAACAAGGGGCTTTACTTCGACTACGCTTAGTAACCAAGCCACTTATTCAGGCAAAGCCTGATTCTGAAATTCGTTTTATATATATCATGAAAACATTTAAAACCCTATTAACAGGATCTATTAAGTGTTTTGGATAATTTGGAAACAAAGTAAACTTATTATTTAAGGAAATTTAAAGTAAACTAAAAGATTCAAACAATGATTCCTAAAGTTTCGATTCATATACTTAGTAACATAAAGAACAAAATTAAAGCGAGGTAATAAAAATATTTAGCTTATTAACATAATAGGACAGCATGATATTATTACAAATATCTGGGTACAACTCTTTAGCTATAGCAGTAGTAAGTATTATTAGACAATAAGCTATGGTATTATAGTAAAAAAAACTTTAGACATATATTCCACTATTATTGAGTGATTTTTTCAGAAGCACCCTCTTAGAGATAAACAAACCATTTATTAAAACAGGAAAAATACATTATGGGATTTTTTAGTAAAGAAAAAATAGATGAAACCTTTCAAAAAAAAGAAGAGTATAAAAAATATACAATTTTATTGGTTGATGATGAAGAAGCCAATTTAAGAAGCCTGTCCGGGTTACTTGAAAATGATTATAATATTCTTACTGCATCTGATGGAAATAAAGGCCTTCATCTGATTAACAACCATCCTAATCCTGAATCCATTCATTTAATTATTTCTGATCAGAGAATGCCGGAAAAAACCGGGGTTGAATTTTTAAAAGAAACAATATGTACTATTCCAGAAACAGTACGGATAATTCTGACCGGATTTACTGATATCGGAGCAATAATTTCAGCAATTAATGATGGCAAGGTTTATAAATTCCTGACAAAACCAATTGAGCCTGAAGATTTTAAGATAACGGTCAGAAGAGCGTTAGAAACATTTGAACTGGAGCAAAACAATAAAAAACTGGTAAATGACCTTAAAGATCTAAATAATTCTTTGGAGAAAAAAGTTGATGAAAGAACCATTGAACTTAAGGAAATAAACGAATTACAGAAAGGTTTGGTGTCAGTAATTATTCATGACCTGAAAAACCCTCTGGGAAATATCCTAATGTTTTCTAAACATTTGATTGCTAAGGGAGATTTAATAGAAAGAAACAAATATACTGTTCAGCTTATTAATGATTCGGGAAGCCAGATGCTTAAATTGGTAGAAAATTTACTGGAAATAGATAAACTTGAACAGGGAGGGATTGAGCTTAGATTTGAAGAAACTGATTTAGTCCATATTCTTAACAGAGCTGTCGAGGAATTCTCTGAACAGGCAAATAAAAAAGGAATCAAACTTGAATTTAAATCTGATATTGAACAGGCAGTAGCTTACCTGGATAATATGGCAATTAAAAGGGTTATGAGTAATATTATTTCTAATGCTATTAAGT
>CAYRDV010000196.1:0-11250 GCA_964422885.1 uncultured Candidatus Sericytochromatia bacterium | reverse complement strand
CACCTGTCACATGGCTTTACTATTTCAAAAATATTATTCCCGATAGAGATTTTTTTCCATTTGTCTTCAGCATAAGGTTCTGCACCAGAAATAACGAGATTTGACCTGAAACGGTTCATTGGCAAAATGCTTTTATCTCTAATCTATCAGAAAAGGTATTAACAGATATTATTGCCATTTGTGGAAATTCCCTCTGTGTAACCAATCTGTTATTTTCATCAACCAGCATCCATCGCCTGTCATGTATCAGACCCATTGGACCAATCTCTGCCGAATTAAGAGATATACCCTGCAAAGATTTAACAGGATAAATATTTATTTCACTTAGATATAATGATTGCATTTAATTTTATTATTTCTGTCTTGTTAATACTGATGTTTGTATTTTTTCTGCAAAATCAATTATTCTGGCAGCAAGCTGTATCGGCCTGTCCATATGAGGGCAGTGACCAAAATCTTCAGGTTCATCAATAATGGCATGTTTTGGTAAATGTTCCCGAAAATATTCTCTTTGCTCAGGAAGAGCAAGCCTGTCAGCTTTTCCCCAGATCATCAGTATGGGCATTGTTAACTGTTTAAGCTGCTTAGGAGTAAACAGGTAGTCCACAGGAGTATTATCCAGTAATTCCTGCACCACGGGCTTGCTTAAATTTGCTAACAGATAATTACCAAAAAGCAAAGAAACAACTGATGGTTTATAAATCAGTGAATTCATAAAATTGACCCCATCAAGTATATCTTTTAATCTAAAAGTATTTAAAAACTTCTGCCATTCCTCCTCTTCCATTTTTGCTCCTCCCGGAGATGAAAGAATAAGGCCAAGAACACGCTCAGGATTATCCAGAGCATAGTATATGGAAAAAGCACCACCCATAGAATTACCAAAAATTATTGCTGGTTCCTCAAGTTCACTATTAATTATATGAGCAATTCCAGAATATAAAGTATCTGGATTAACATCAACATTTGGTGGTTCGCTAAACCCATGCCCCGGCGCTTCAGGCACCAAAATCCTCTTAAAAAAACGCCGTAAAATATAAAGGACTTTTTCAAATGAAGTAGAACCTCCGCCAATTCCATGCAAAACAACGATTGGTGGTAAAGAACCCTGGCCTTCTATATCATAAACATGCTGTTTTGCAACAGGCGTAGATATAATCCGGCTTTTTATTCCCAATGCATTCATTTTCATTTTCTGAATCTGAACTATGGTTTCTCCCAGTCCCATTTTTTACCTCTCACAAAAAATAATCTAAATTTATTATACGCGGCTTGCTAAAATATTAAATATCTAACCAGTTAATACCTTTTTTCAAAAGGTTCAGAGTTTCTTCCTCCCTGCCTCCCTTTTCAGGTATATAGTTATATTCCCATACAGCCTGAGGTGGCATACTCATCAAAATAGACTCAGTTCTGCCATTAGTTTCCAGTCCAAACTTTGTTCCTGCATCATAGACCAGATTGAATTCAACATATCTGCTTCTTCTTATTAACTGCCAGTGCCTTTCATTTTCGCCAAAAGAAATATCTTTATTTTTTGCCATAAAGTGTGTATAAAGAGGAGCAAAAAGAATTCCTATATCTTTAACGAATTCAAACCTTTCTTTCATAGAAAAGTTATTGGTAACACTAAGCCTGTCAAAAAAAACACCCCCAATACCCCTTGTTTCTTCCCGGTGTTTAATGTAAAAATAGTCATCTGCCCATTTTTTAAAATCAGGATAATAATTTGGATTGTGTTTATCACAAACCTCTTTTAATCTGGTATGAAAATATTTTGCATCTTCTTTATCAATAAAATGAGGAGTAAGATCAATTCCCCCACCAAACCATTTAACACCATTACTCATTTCAAAATAACGAGTATTCATGTGAATGATTGGCACCATCGGGTTTAAGGGATGTAAAACAATGCTTATTCCGGTAGCAAAAAAATCGGCATTTTCAAGATTTAAGCCTTTTAAAATTTTTTCAGGGGTTTCGCCAAATACAGCAGAAAAGTTTACGCCCCCTTTTTCGATAATATTACCATTACGGATTACCCGACTTTTTCCACCGCCACCACCATCTCTTGACCATAAATCCTGTTCAAACTTTGCTTTTCCATCAGTACCTTCGATGGCCTTGCATATATCATCCTGTAATCCTTGAAACCAGTTACTTATTTCTTCCTTATCAGGCATTTACATCTTTTCCATTTACAAAATATATTAATCAGTTTAACAAAAAAGTATTCTTTATCATCATTAACCGAAACCGCTTCGAGGTATTATTAATTTTTATTTTTCCTTAAAGAAAAGTCGCTTCAGAAAAGCGTTTCTATCTGGTAAATATAGACTTCTTTTTATAACACTGTTAAAATTATAGAAAGGTAAAAGCTAATAAATACTGAATAAATAAGGCTATGAACTAAAAAAGTTTTTTTGTAAAGTATATTATATGGCACATGATTATAAAATATTAAAGAAAGTAAAAGTAATCTTTTCATGAATAAAGATAAAGAACTCACAATAGAACATGCAAAATCACTCCTGAAAGAAGTTAAATCAATTGATAAAGAAATATTACATGGTCTTTATTGTAATAAAAACACCAAAAAGGGCGTTTTCCTGATCAGTAAATCCAGAATGGCCTTTATAAGTATGAACAGTGAAGGCAAAAGTGAAATAGAGCAGATGAATCTCCAGGTAGTAAAATCAGTTGAATTTTACTTTGGCGATAATGAAGGTAAGCTTGATATATTATTTGAGCATGAAACCAAAGTTTTCAGCTATGGATTACAAAATATAAGAGATTTCCAGAAAACCGTTGAAGAAATTTTTGAAGAAATATTATCAATCCGAGAATTAAAGAAAAAAGAAGATATATCACCCACAAAAATTAATACCGGAGAGCTAAATAAAATTACCGGAACCGGAGGACTAAAGCCAACAGATTATAAACCAATAAAAGAAGAAGAACCAAAGAAAGAGATACTTACAATAAAATTAATAATAGGTATTTTTATTACTCTTGTTCTAATTATGGCTATAATGCTTGGCTTCTTTTTCAAAAAAGAATTATTTGCTTTATTAAAAAATAAAAACCAGATATGTAAAATTGAAATTAATAGTATTTCCTCAAAACTTAAAGAATTTTATTTTAAAAATGACAAGTATCCGGAAAATATTTTTTCCAATCCTGCTGTACTTAAAGAATTCGCAAAAGCATGGAATGGACCGGAAAAAGACCCCTGGAATAACCCTTATCGTATTTCCCCATTATCAGGACAAAAAGGATACATAATTTACAGTAATGGAGCTGATAAGACACCAGGGACTGATGATGATATCATGGAAGAATTTTTTATAAAATAATAATGAAAATATTCTTATTTAGTAATTGGTTTAAGAACATATTAAAATTTAACTAAGTGCTTTAAATAAAGTATTATCAATATTTACAAATGATTTTCACAAAACAGTAAAACAAAAGTGCACTTGCAAAGCAGATAATATAATAATATAATATCAGAGTGGAATTTTATTCCCATAATAGCTTAATAAATAAAGCTTTTATATGCATTGTGGCAATGCCCTTCTGTTGTTTTAACAGATTGTAGAGTAAAGCAATCTTTACTAAAACCGAAATTACTGAAAGTGATTTTACCTGATTAATGGATGTCCGGTCGTATATTACCGGCAGGGTGCCACACATTGAAAATATATTGAAATTAAATTTAGATGCTTATCAGACATTTGTTTAATAAGCTTCCTATAACTTCTGTTATTGGTTTCAATATTTTTCCATGTTCAAAACTCTATAAAAGTTTAGGGGAATTTTTCGCCTGTTTTATATTTTTTTAAGGAGGATCTCAGTATTAATAAAGAGGCTGGAGCGTTAATAAATGAACAAATTCGTGTAAGAGAAGTACGGGTTATTGCTTCTGATGGATCACAGTTAGGTGTAATGACTTCCAAAGAAGCTTTTACACTTGCAAAAGAAAAAGATTTGGATTTGGTAATGGTTTCCCCTAACGCAAATCCACCTGTATGCCGAATAATGGACTTTGGAAGGCATAAATACGAGCAGGAAAAAAAAGGAAAAGAAGCTAAGAAAAAACAGCATGTAACAGATATAAAAGAGTTAACTGTAAGCTACAAAATAGGTGAACATGATTTTCAGGTTCGCGTGAAAAGAATCCAGAAGTTTGTAGAACATGGAGATAAAGTTAAAATGAGTGTCAGGTTGAGAGGACGTGAAGAACAGCATTCCAATCTGGCTGTAGATCTTCTTAACAAATTTGCTAAGTCAGTGGAAGATGTGGCAATTGTTGAGAGAAGCCCAAAGCTTGAAGGGCGGCAAGTAATAATGATTTTAGGACCAAAAAAGGGAGGTTAAATATATAAAATGCCTAAGGTAAAAACCAGAAAATCCGCGGCAAAGAGGTTTAAATTAACAGGTTCAGGTAAACTTGTAAGAAGACAATCTGCTCAAAAGCATCTTCTTACCAAAAAAACATCCAAAAGGATACGTGCTCTGAAGGGTAAAAAATCTGTTCATGATTCAGATCTTGACAGAGTAACTGCCCAGCTCCCTTATAAGGGATACCTGCGTTAATTTATATAGAAGGAGTCAAAAATGAGAGTTAAAGGTGGAAATGTTTCCAAAAAAAGACATAAAAAAATTCTAAAGTTAGTTAAGGGCCATAGAGCTGGTGCAGGTAAGTTATTAAAATCTGCCAACCAGTCAATGATGAAAGCTCTTCGCTATGCCTATCGCCATAGAAGAGAAAAGAAACGTGAGTTTAGAAGATTATGGATTACCAGAATAAATGCAGCAGCAAGAATTAATGGAATATCTTATAGTCAGTTAATTAATGGCCTTAAAATTGCCAGTATTAATGTAGACAGAAAAATTCTTGCTGATTTAGCAGTAAATGATTCTGTTGCATTTGCAAATATTGCAAAAATTGCCAAAGAAAAAGTGCAGACAAAAGCATCTTAAAATAATTTAGAATAAATAAAAAAGTTACTGATTAATCAGTAACTTTTTTTTATCCTTATTTAACAATTTATAATGAAAAGGTAAGGGTATGATAAAAAACTGTTAAATTTATCAGGCTATAACTTTATATGCTGGTTTTAACAATCTTGAGTTGATATAATATCTTAGCTGGATTTTATAAGGGGACTTTTTAGTGAAAATTTTAATTCTGGTTATTGGGCCTGTTTCTTTTAAAGCAGCAGTTTTTGTCCGCAGTTTTATTAAACAATTAGCAACACAGGAACACCACTCAATAACAATTATGGCTGAAAGTCATACATTTTCATTTCTCCAACTAATGAAAAACCAGAGTTTTAAAGAGATGGGAGAAAATTTTTCAGAAGATGATTTTGAAAATTATCTGGATAATTCAAAACCTGAACTATTAATAGTAGTTAATTTAGATCTGCTTATTTTTGATGATAGTAATCTTATTTTCAAAAAAAGCTTTCTAAAACATATCCGAACCAGAACCCTGTTTTTAGTCAGTAACAGTAGCCTGGTTTTTAAAGATAACTATACTTTTATTTCTGGAAAACCAAATTCAAAACTAAAAATAAATGCTCCTTTTGCATTACTTAAATCATGCCCTCCATATATACCTGATATGGATTATGGAGATGAAAACAGCAATGGTATAAAAACAATTTACTGGAAAAATCTTGAGCAATTTGCTTTCTTAAACAGAATAGAATCCAAATCAAATCTTAAACTTCGAATTAAAGGTTCTGAAGAGAGTAAAATAGTCACCCTTCTGCCTGATTTAGAACAGACATTTGCAGCTGGGGCGGCTGGTATTGGTTACCACTATAAGATTTTAATAGAATGTATCTGCCAATACCTGGGAAACCTAAAAGTACCATGTAATCTGGTTGTTGGTAACTTAACCCATATTCCAATAGATTATAATGCACCAAATGTAAAAGTGTGCTTTTTTGGCCCACTGGTTGTAGATGATGAATATGACCAAATTATCCGTTCTACAGATCTTCTGATTACAGAAACCATTGCCAATCCTATACTTATGGATGCAGCTAACCTTAAAATTCCAACTATAAACTTAAAAAATACTTTAGTTTTGGATAAAGCGAAGGATGAAAATGGTAATTTATTAAAAAATGAAGAAGGTAATGATGTCATTGATATTGTTTTTAACTTTGAAAAACTTACAGATTTTGCCCAATCAAAAGTTGAAGAATTGATGGCAAAATGTCCCAAAAGTATTTTCCCTTACTTTTCATTTCCTAACCATGCAAAAGTTAATTTTAATGAGACAAAAGTCTTTGGACATTATATATTTAATTTTTCAGAACTTTTTGATGAAAATGGTACAACCAACCTAATGAAAGAATTGTTACTCAATGAAGAAGCTATTAAGGAAGAAGTGTACAGAATAGAACAGTACCTGGCTTTAAGGTCTGATTCTATGGAAGCACCTGAAATATTGGAAAGCTTGTAAAAAAATACCCCGGCAAATTGCCGGGGTATTTTTTTTAAATTCTTAAATCAACCGCTTTATCAAGATTGCCATTAGCAACAATCAGAACTTTATTCAAAGCCTCAATAACAAGGTTCATTGTGCTTATTCTTTCATTAAGAAGACCAACATCAAGACCATTTATTGCATCTAGTTTTATAGTTCCAAGATTAGTAGTAGTTCCACCGAGAGGAGGAAATGTGGCAGAAACAGTGGTGTTATGAATAATTCGCCCTAAGTTCTGTGGGTTAATAAACAAGCCCTGACCAGTAGCAAGTGTAACTCCATTCATAACCAGACCGTTTGCAACAGCCTGAACCTGATTTCCGTCAGAAACCATCCTTTCTAAATTATTTTCATCTTTAAAGAAAAGCCTGTAAGTTATAGGGCCACCCTCTTTACCATAAAAAGCTCTTATATAAGTGTCAAATGTCTGCGGGGGAGCTGTTGGTGTCGCAGGTTTGGTTATCTGTAAAGTTTGCCCTGGATCATTAAACTCCCTTGGGCTTGCAAAAGACAACCTCTTTGATAATCTTCCTAATTCCTTATATAATCCGTCAAAATTTGGTGATGCCCCACCTATCTGAGCAGCAACTGCCATTAACCTACCTCCTGATTATTTAAATACACTTAAATGTGACTCGAATAAGTCATCAAATGAACCTAATATACTTGTTAAATCTGACATTATCGTATTAACATTTGAAAATTGATCTCTTACCTTTTGGATAGATCCACCTTCCCTCATTTTAAAATCTATTTTACCTGCTATACCTAAAGCACTTTTTGTACTGGCAGACCAATAAGCCAAAGCAGGATTAAGAGCCGATTGTACAAGGCCTGTAGGTGGTGATGGTGGCGGATCAACACCAATTCCTAGTATATCTGAATCCCTATACAAAATATTTGATATAAAAGGAGTGATTCCACCGTTTAAAGCCTGAAGATCCGGTATTAAATTAGCTGTTGACATATTTACATTGTCAATCAGACCGGTTGATTTATCAGTCCGACCCCAGATGGTTCCTGATACAGTAACTGAACCCGGAGTAGCAACTGATTGATCATATCCCTTTATGACAATGGTATTTTCACCCTGTTTTAAAGCTTTTGCCAATAATTGTATTGAAGTAGGGTAAGACTGAATAGAAAAATTATCATAACTTGCGACTTCATTTAAAGATTTGAACGAAACATAACCATCCGTATATGGGCTGGCATTATCAGTATAATTGATCAGAGGAGCACCCGCTCCATTTGCATAGACTTTAATATTATTACCATTGGCATGAATTTCCAGGGTATGTTTATCATTAGGAAGGACATACGGAGCCGCTATACCTGTTGCAAGAACACCTATCCCAGCCTTATAAAGATCAATACTACCATTTTGTCTGTAATAAACCATATAACCACTATCTGTATAATTGTCATTCATATCAGTAGTTCTGAACTGTACACCAGCCCAGTCAGTAGGGTTAGTACTATAAGACTCCATCATTATCTCAGTTTTGAGAATAAAATTATCAGCCGTTCTGGTATTATATGCCGCTTGCCTGTCACCCACCGGTGCTACCTGTGGGTTACGAACAGGAGATGGGTTTGTATTTACAATCAAGGCACCTCCTGCCAATACAGCAGTTCCACCGGACACATCAGGAAGCGCAGGGCCAGCGCCGGGAGCTTCGTTAAAATGCCATAACCCCCTGGTATTTAAATCATTAACAAACCCTAATGTAGGAACCGTATATGTAGAACCGGGATAACGAACTATATTGGAAACCCTCACTTCGTCTATCTGACCGGTAAATACAGAACCTCCTGGTCTACGACCAATACTTAAGGGATTACCACCACCGGAAGGAGTAATATTCCCGGTAATTGCGCCACCACCGGCAAAAGCTGGAGCTGTCTGAACAGTCTGGCTAAGAACACCATTCACATAAATTCTCATTTTAGTACCATCAAATTCCCCGGTAACATGGCTCCACTGGTCCACAGGTACGACCGGAGGAGCACCTGTATTACCCGGAAGGCCTAAAGTAGCCGGATCATTAGTCCAAAACCACCCGCTTGCTGCAGTTGTCTCTACTGCCATCGCAAGTTTTCCACCTCTGATTGCCAACTCATAAGAACTTTCTTTATTTACAATCTGCATTTCACCCGTTGCGGCAGTAGGATAGACCCATGCTTCAAGAGTTAGCTTATTACCATTGATCTCAAGGCCACCTGGTGGAGGGTTAACAACAGCCCCATCAGCTGCAGCACCGGTAAAACGAATCGAATTTCCTGGATCAATAGCATTATGATATCTGTGATTAGCAGGTAATGTAGGATCAGTTTTTATATCCCAGCCACCAACAATGGGGCTGAAATCATCAGCACCGCCTTCAAAACTATTAGCAAACTGCCAGAGCTGAGTACCTGGGGTTGGTGGGTTAGGAGTAAGAATGGTGGTGTCAAAGTTGTTACCAGGACCGATTACACCAATGGTTACACCATTTACCTCTATTTGAGCATTTTCAAGGGTAGTTGAAATTGTTAAATTACTTCGGTTACCTGCTCCGATACCAAAATCTTCAGGATTAGGTGGGATATCAAGATGAAATGAACTTCCAAAGTATTGGGTTGTTTGTTCAGCAATAGAAACAATTGGCGAAAGAACGCCCGGGCGAATACCAATACTGTTAGCAGGTATCGCCAGATTCGCAGATGTACCAGGTCGGAAATAAACATCACCTGTTGCCTGATCAACATAATAATCATTATTTACATTACCGTTGCGGTCTCTGATTTGATAGACAGGATTATTGGTATCAGGAACAAAATTTCCATAACCATCATAATAACCGGCTTTATTTGTTCCTACAAATAAAGCTGTGTCCTGTAATGCGCCACCAGTTTCGTTTAGAGCATCCTCAGAAACCTCACCCTTATTTTTAACAACAGCATATGTATAATTTTTTGTATTCCAGTTCCTTGAATCACTCAACTTAGAGTAGTCATTGAAATAAGAACCAAAAAAACCACCAATAGCAACTGCCATTTATTCAATTCCTCATAATAAATAAGAGTAAATAGTTATGTTAACCTGATACTATCATATGTTATTTTTCATTATCAGTGGGTGTTTTTAACAAAAATCTAATATTATTTTAATTAGTCTAATAAAGTTTCCAGTTAAATATTAATTATAATTAAAAAACAAAATAATTCAGGTAGTAACCTTGCTTTATTGTTGTGTACAGGCAACTGTTTTTTTTACTGTTTGGATGGCCTTATCGCTTTATTCATAATCATGGAAATATTATGGATAGACTCATCAATTGTCCTGCTAAACTGTTCCAGATTAATATTTAAAATTTCCAGTTGTTCATTTAGGCCATCAATATCAATCCCTTTATTGGCAAGATCCCAGACTTTTTCTTCAATATCAGCTTTATTTTCCATCAGCAAATCCAGATTTTCCTTTAATAGGTTAATATCCTGCAAATCTTCTGCTTTACGGGCATCAGTAATTTGAACAATGACCTGATTAATTTCGTTTGAAATATTATGAGCAACAGCAAAGACCTCATTTGAATTTATTGCTGATTTTAATTTAATAATAGAGCTTTCGAGAATCGACAGATCTCTTTCAAGTGATTTTGTATCTGTCCCAATATCTTTTAATCCCTGTATCTGCTCCTGAATAATTTCTTTGTTTTCACTGAGAATATCTACATTCTCCTGCAATATTTCCCGGTCATTAGGATCAGTTGATTTTAAGGCTCCTTCAAGATTATCAGAAATTAGCTTTATCTCTTCATGAATAAATTCCATTGCCTGTTTTGAGCCTTCTACACGAGCTTTTGAGACTCTTTCACTAAGCTTTGAAATCTTATCATCAAGATCATGGGTTTTTTCCAACAACTGATTAAAAGCTTCGCCAAGAACAGATAATTCATTTTCAAGCATGACAACATTGTATTCAACATAATTCATCAGACCAAGAGCAATATTTGCAGTTTCAGCCCGCAAATATGTTGTTTCTTCATCATCAACTTCATAGTTGTTAGCGACTTCATCTTCATATTCTTCTTCAGCAAGTAAATCAAGATCAGGAAGTTCTTCATCTTCAAGGTCATCCAAAGAAGGAAGTTCATACTCATCAGTATCCTGAAGATAATTTGAGTCATCTTCATCAAGAAAATCGGACAGCTCATTTAAAAAATCCTGAGTGTCCTGATCAAAATCGGCTTCAACCTCATCATCACCACTAATAACTCCTTCCAGTTCATCAAGAAGATTCATAGTATCTTCTTCGCCATCCAGAGAAGGTATTGGCTCATCCTCAAAATAATCATCATCATGTTCAGAAATCTCAAGCGTGTCCTGAGGATCAAGACCAGGTATTTTTTGAAAAGTTTGTTCTGAACTATAATCAAAGCCAGGTATTTTCTGATAATCTTCAGAAGAAAAGTTGTTATTTTTAGGCATACATCTAATCTTAAACAATACTTATGAATAAAGAAATTATATCATGATTGAGTTTAAGAAAATTCCCAGCTAATTATTTATTCAATTTTGCAACAGCCGGATATAAATATTAAAATGAAGCATATAAATCTGGCTAAGGAGCATTAAATAGTTATGAGAGGCAAAAAATAATCAGTAATGGATAATAAAACGCCTGAGTTTTTAGTTCCTGAATTTTTATATGGCCCGGCATTTTCACCTGAAGAATGCCAGCAAATAAAAGATTATGC
>CAYRDV010000195.1:0-11258 GCA_964422885.1 uncultured Candidatus Sericytochromatia bacterium | reverse complement strand
AAATCCCCTGTCATTATAGTAGGATTTCCTATGTCATTTTCTTTTACAAGCCTTGCAAATTCTTTATTATCAGATATTCTTACATTTTCTGCACTATCTACTGCCTGATAATGAGTGTTATAAATATCTACATTGCCTATTTCAGGAATATTAATTCTAATCAATAATACTCCTTTATTGGAAAAACAATCAGTATCAGTGCAACTGGAAAATTCTATAAATTTCTTTTCGACTATCGGATATTTTGAAAGAGTTGACAGACCGCTGCTAATATTTAAAAAACTGGTATTATTAAACCTTACTTTATGAGGGTAATCTGCTTTATCAATAAAAATTTTTGAATCATCTGTGAAAGTTTCCTGTAAATTTACCAGATCATACCCATCAAGTACTGTAGAAATATTATTGAACCTTTCCTTTTGATCTTTGGTTGGGCTATAACCAAGAATTTTAGGTACTCCCCAGACATTAAAACTTAAAATTTTCAGGTCAACAAATTTATCTTCTACTATTGGCTCAGGGTTTGTTGATGGTTGTGGTTGAGGTGCCTGTGACTGGACAGGATTTGGCGGTTTTGGCTGAGTAGCCCCTGTTCTGCCGCAGGAAATAGTAAATAGTAATGATAAAGTAGAAACAGCCAGAAATTTTAAACCTTGTAGCATTTTACTTACACCTTATATTAATATTAGGTTAACTTTAATTTAAGTTATAGTTATATTATATAAAAACTTGTGTAATTTTTCAATTTAATTTAAAGATAAAATTTTGTTTTTTTATCGGTTACTATATTCTGAACTAATATTTAAAATACTTGACTTGAACTAATAAATACTGTAACATCAATTTGAAAAATTCAGTTTAGTTGATTTTTTTATTAATTTTTTGGTAAAAAGGTGATAAATGATGGCAAAATGGTATGAGAGCGCATTAAAAAAAGCAAAAGAACTTGGTGGTAATGTAGCAAGTCTGGTTAAGACACCAGATCAGAAATTTGCCAATGCAATAATTGAGGCTCTTGCTCTGGTGACTATGGCTGATGGACAGGTGGACGATGATGAAGTTTCAGAAGCTTCAAAATATATCAGTAATGTTCCCCAGATTACAAAAAGCTTTAAGGATGGAGAGGCAATGGCTCTTTACCAGAAAGCTTTGGTTGAACTTCAGAATGCAATGGCAGTAAACAGGCCAATGATGTTACAAAGGGTTGCCGATAACTGTAAAGAAAATGCTCATAAGGAAGCATTAATGGCTGCTTGTGTAGGTTTAGCAGAAGCAGACGGAAAAGTCCCACAGATTGAAAAAGATATGGTTGAAAAAATTGCTAAAAAACTGAGCATAAATCCTGAATGGTCAAAAAACTGGTAATATTCTTCAGGTAAAAAATTACTGAAATTATTAAATCTGGCTTTTATGGGAATAATCTATTATTGAAAATTCCCTTTTAAGCTTGTTCTGTAATATTTTGTAGGGTTATTCTTAACATCTCAAGTGGGGACGTATAGTTAAAGCCTTCTTCAAATTCAATTGCCTCATAATGGGGAAAAGTTATTCTATGAAAATCATGTTTTAATAGTTTAATAATAGGTAGAAAAGAATCATTTATATATGAAGGAAAAGATAATTCTATTACTTTTGCCTTTTCTTTCATAAACAGGCTATAAATTATTCCTGAAGTGCTATTGCTAATAAGATATTCTGAATCAGCTAAAATTTTAAGCTTTTCAATAAGACTAAGCTCCTCTTCAAAAATTATTTCAAAGCCAGACTTTTTCAATAAGTTATATAGTTCTGTTTTATTAATATAACCTCTGTAATTCTCAGTGGATTTACTGGTTATAAAAATTTTTGTATTAACTCTTGGAGTTATACTTTCCTCCAGGGTACTGTGGCCTGATTCAGGAGTACCTGAATTAACAGGGGCTCCTTTAGGGGAGATATTTTGATAAAGTTTTTCTCTTAAATCTTGTAATATTGATAAATAAGCATCTTGATTTTTGTTTATCCTTTCTGAAATAAATAAATTCTTTACCTGTAAATTTTCGTCCGGGTTTACTATTCTGTCTTTGGGTATGCCAAGTAAGTTTAATGTTTCAGCTATAAAACCCGTAAATTTTGGTATTATATATTTTCCTTTGAACCCTGATTTTTCAGCGATTATTAATTTTGGTAAGCTTTCTAAAAACCATTGGGAAAAAATATAATTTCCTGGTCCTAATAATGAACAAAAATCTTCTTCCAGATAAAGAATATTTTTTATGGAAATAAGATTATTTGTGAGTAAATAATCAATACAAAAAGCTAATTCAGAATCATTTGCTACACATTCTCTTATTATTCGCCCATTTTTATTTACAACTAATCCATAATTTGTAATAATAAAAATATCTTTTAATAAAAATAAATTAATTTCAGTATTTTCAGGAAGTTTTATTTTACTTATTTCTCCTGAATTAATGCTTTTTGATAAATAATATTCAGCATCTAAAAAACTATCTTTATTTGAAATTATTTTGGTTTCCAGTTTTTTTATATTGTACATTTTATTTAAAATCTTTTAAAAGAAAATAATTATCCAGAGTTACTTTTAATAAATCCAGGGAGACAAAAACAGAAGCATCCAGTGAAGTTCCATATTGATAAATTCCATCATTGGGAGAAGTAAACATATGGTAATTATGGCACAGTAATTCAATAGAAGGCCATAAAGCCGGTGTAGTATAGGTAGGTGAATAAAATTCAATTACCAGTGAGCGAGGCAGCATAAACAAACAATGAAGCATCCCGGAACCATTACCTCCTACCATGCATTCTGCGTTGGCAACAAGTTCTATTTGCTCTTTAAGAGTCAGATTTTCCATTATTACATTTTGAAAACCATAGCTTTCCAATAATTTAATTACTTCACTCTCATTTGCTACTTTTCTGTTATTTGTAGATATTTTCCTGGAAATATAAAGACGTTTTTTGGTATTTTCGAGAGATTTGTCAAAATGAGCAAGAATCATATCCCGTAAGATTTTTAAACCTGATAAAATAATTTTCCCGGAATAAACAGGAAATTTTTCAATAATAAAGAGGTTTTCAAGCTCAAAATTTTGAGATTTGTCAGTAATAAATATTCTATTTTCAGTTATTCCAAGAATTAACAAAGAGTCATGCATAAATTGTTGTACAGGTGAGACAATATATTTTCCTTTAAATCCACAAGTTTCACTAATAGCAACCTTTGTAAGATATTCAACAATCCAATGCCAGAAGGTACTGTCCCAGGGCCCAAGTAATGATACATAATCACCCTTAAGCTTAACAGGCTCAAAATTTTTCAGGTAAATAAAATTATTATCACTAGTCTTATCTAAAGATAATTCAGATATAAACATTTCAACATGTCTTTTACGAATAAAGCTGTCTTCCAGTGGAATACCGTTATGTATTATCAGACCATCCTGAATTAATATTGCTTCTTTCAATTGATATAAAAAAATATCAGTGTCAGTTACTGACATAATTCTTTTTAAATTTGTTCCTAAGAGATTTTCTTTGTTTAATTCATTAATTGAAATTGCTTTTTTATAAATTTTATATCTGTCATTTTTCGTTTCTGATTGATTTAAAAGTAAAGGTGGATAAGTTGTATCTCCAAATATATCAAACCCGAGAGCATTGGCTCTTATACTGAAAATTGAGTCAGGATCACTAAAAGAAATATTTTTTATTTTTTTAAATGAAACATCAGATTTAAGTACTTCTTTACTGATTAAAAGACAATCAGAACTTATTCCGCCAACTTCATATATTCCAGGTATTTTTAACATTGAGAAAAACTTCTTTTTTGCAAGTTGTAAATTTTCCAAAGTTGTTATTTCTTCATCTTCAGAGCTAATTAAACTCCTTTCATCACTTAGCCACACCTGAGGTTCTTCAAAACTTCCTGATTTTTTCCAGATAACTTCACCGATAATATTTTTAGAGGCTAAAATCAGATGCTCTAACGCTTTAGGGTTTAGGATAATATAAGGAGCTAATAAAAATAAAAAATCATAATTGTGAGCAAGAAAATATTCAATAATTTTACCTTTATCATCAGCTTCTCGATTATGAGTAAAAACTTTTACTTTTAAATCTTTAGAAAAGCTATCCAATACACCATTTAAAGACTCTGAATAATTTATGAAAAGAAACTCTGTTATTAGGTTTTCTTTTTCCAGATTTTTTAGAGAATTAAGAAATTTTTCTAAAATTTTAATATTGGTTTTTATTATTGAAGCGATAAGAACTTTTTTCAATATAATAATTCCAGCTATAATTTTATACAATGATAATCTAACAAAATTTGAAAAGAAATCAAAACTTTTAAATTAAGTTTGGACAGGTGTTTTGAAAAATTGAGTAAAAAAGTAATTATTGGTGGTCCTGTAAGGCAAAAACCAGAAATATTAAAAGAATTTTTAGGCTCTCTCTTAAGTCTGGAAGCAAATGATCTTGTCCTTGATTTTATTTTTATTGAAGATAATGAATTTGAGGAATCAAAGGTTTTACTAAAAGAATTTAAACCAGCCGGGAAAGTAAATATAATTGAAGCAAATTCGTCAGAAAATTATCTCTGTAATGAAGATGCTCATCACTGGAGTGAACAACTGGTCTGGAAAATTGCCTCTTTTAAAGATACTATTATTGATTTTGCAATTGAAAATAATTATGATTATCTTTTTTTTGCTGATTCAGATTTGATTTTACATCCTAAAACCATTACTCATCTTATATCTACTGAAAAGGATCTTATTTCGGAAGTATTCTGGACAAAATGGAAATCAGGCTCAAAACTAATACCACAGGTCTGGGTAAGCGATGTTTATAGCTTTGTTCCTCCTGAAAATGTCACAAAAGCTTCAGAAAATGATGTTATTTATTATGAGAATAATTTTATTGAAAAAATGAAAACTCCCGGTATTTACCCGGTTGGTGGTCTCGGTGCCTGTACCTTAATCAGCCAAAAAGCTTTACTGAGCGGGGTTAGTTTTAAAAAAATAAAGAACCTTACTTTTTGGGGAGAAGACAGACACTTTTGTGTCAGAGCTGCAATACTTGACTTTGAGCTTTATGCAGATACCTTTTATCCACCATTTCATCTTTATAGAGAATCTGACCTAAAAAAAATACCAATTTATAAAGAATTCTGGAAAAAAAATAACCCTGATACAAGAGAGCTTATTGAAACAATTTTTGACTTAAGCCAGGAAAAAGAACTATTTTTACAAATTTTAGATTATATAAATAATAATGATTTTGAAAAAGCCAATTCTATGCTTTCAGAGCTGATAAAATCAGATAAAGATGGAGCTTATCTGTATTACTATGGTTTTACCCAGCTAAAACTTGAACAGCCAAAAGAAGCAATAAATAATTTATCGGCTTCCTTACAGAAAAATTTTGAAAAGAAATATGAGCTTTTTTATCTTATTGCTTCCTGTCTGGAAAAAATTGGCCAAAGTGGAATAGCTCAGGCTTATTATAAAAAAGCAGAAGATTTTAAGATAGCAAATCCAAATTATCAATTAACTGAAATGATATAATTAAATTTTTAATATTTATTAGGAATAAAAAATGGATTCAATCAATTTCTGGAAAACATGGTATTCACTTGGTTATGGTTCAGGCTTAGGTTCTGAAGGTGAATTAAAGGAATTTAAAATAAAATTTATCAATTCCTTTATTGAAAATAACCATATTTCCCGCGTTCTGGATTTTGGCTATGGTGATGCTGAAATAGCTAGCCAGCTTGATATTAAGGAATATACAGGGATTGATATTGTTGAACAGCTTGAAGTCAAAAAAAATAAATTCAAAGCTCCGGTTGTTGAACTGATAACTTCTCCTTTTGATAAGTTCAATACTCAAAAAACATTTGAACTGGTTAACTGTATTGATGTCCTCTATCATATTCTGGAAAATGAAAAACCTTATCTTTTTGCTACACTAAATAAGATTTTCACCTATTCCGAGAAATTTGTAATTATCTATGCCCAGGACAGTTATCTTGATAAATTTGAGCAAACCCAGTCTGAGTATAATTGTCCCTGGAGGCAGTATGTAACTCATATAAATTCTTTTGAACAAATTTTTGAGCAGGAGGAATGTATGCCAGGTTCATTAGCAAAATTCTATATTTTTAAAAGAAAATATGATTTATGAATGATAACCATGTTTCCCGTTTTTTTGTAAAATCGGATTCTTATAGTAAAAATTTTATTTTTGAACTTCCTGATTCATGGTGGAGCCGGGTATATGAATATAACTGGGTATCTTCTTTTGCTGAACAAAATGATATTTGCCTTGATGCTGCCTGTGGAATTTCCCACCCTTTAAAGTTTTATCTTTCGGAAAAATGTCAGGAAACTCATGCCTGTGATCTTGATGAACGTATATTATCAGAGTCTTTAATAAAACAAGGAATAATTGATGATCTTGGTAAAGAAAATTTTGATTCTCTGGAAAAAAAGAATCCTGAGTGGTTTAAAAAAATAAGCTTTTCGATGGATTCTATTACCAAGCTTGAATATGAAGATAAAAAATTCGATAAAATTTTTTGCGTTAGTGTCCTTGAACATCTTTTACTGGAAGATCTTTACAGAACTCTAAAAGAATTTAAAAGGGTTATGAAGGATGATGGTTTGATTATTATGACCTTTGATTATCCACTGATTAACCTGGAATATTTTAGCTGGTTTTTGAAACAACTAAATTTAAAATTCCTTGCTGAGCAAAAAACTGAACTCCCGGAAAATGCAATTTATTCTGAAGAACTTTTTTTATATTGTTATAGGGCTTTAATCGTAAAAAGTTAAATTTATTAGTATTAAAATACCTCGATGTGAACATCGAGGTATTTTAATACTAACAGGGGCCCCACATTGTGGGGATTTATTAATATAATTAAAAAACTGAATAATTTTTATAGAAGTGTTTTAAATGGATAAAGCAAATTTTTCTAAATTAAGCGAAGATGTAAAATTCCTGGGAACGATGCTTGGTGAAATTATCAAGGAACAGGAAGGTATCTGGCTTTTTGAGCTTGAAGAGCAGGTAAGGCTTACTTCTATAGCAATGCATGAAGAAAACTCAATTCTTTTTTATAATGAGTTAAATAAGATTTTTGCCGGAAAAAATAATAATGATTTAGAATTATTGATTAGAGCATTTACTACTTACTTTTTTCTGGTAAATTTGGCTGAAAATGTTCATCGGGCCAGAAGGCTCAGAGCTCATGAACTGGATAATAGCAAAGATGGAAACAAAAACTCTCTTATTGGCTTATTTGAAAAACTTAATTTACAATCAAACGATATTCCTGGTTTTATCGAGTTTTTAAAAAATATTGATATTGTTCCAACAGTTACTGCTCACCCGACAGAAGCAAAAAGAAGAACTGTCCTTGAAAAAAACAGGCGGTTATTTTCATTGCTTTTAAAGCTTGACCAGACTAATCTAACTTCATTTGAAACTAATATCTTAATGACAAAAATAAAAGCGGAAATTACTGCTATGTGGCAAACTCAAAGTGTCAGGCTGCAAAAACTTCAGGTAATAGATGAAGTAAAAACGGGACTTTTTTACCTTGATTCTGTTTTTTATGACGCTGTTGAAGATTTATTTTTGAAGTTTAAATTTATTTTTGATAAAGTTTTACCTGAAGGATTTGAAATTCCTCCTCTGGTGAGGTTAGGCTCATGGATTGGTGGAGACAGAGATGGCCACCCATATGTAACTCCTGCTATTACCCGGCAAACAATAAATCTGCATAAAAAACATATTATCAATCTTTATACAGAAGATCTAAAAGGCCTGATTTCAATATTAAGTAGTAGCAATCTCAGATTAAATATCAGTGAAAGCTTTAACGAAAATCTGGAAAAAGAATTGGAATTATATGAGTTCTTTACTTCTGAAGGCAGCCGCAATAAATTTATTAAAAATCCTCATGAAATATTTAGGACTAAACTGGCAGTAATTATAGAAAAGCTGGAACAGACTGCAAGTTACATTGGAGATATTGTGAAAAAAGGATTTTTATACCAAAATTCTTCCGAACTTTACCAGGAAATAATTGAAATAAAAGAACAATTTGCCTTAAATAATGGTAAACCATTGATAGAATCATATATTGAACCTCTGCTTTATAAAATAAGGACTTTTGGCTTTCATTTTGCCAGTGTTGATATCAGGCAACATTCAGAAATTATTAATGCCACTGTTGGTGAATTATTAAAAGCTGTTGAGGTTATTAATCAGGACTGGCACAGCATATCTTATGAAGAAAGAAAAAGGATTTTAATTTCTGAGATTCTTAATAGACGGCCTATATACCTGAAAGAGTATTTATACTCAGAAGCATCTCTTGATTTGATTGAGACTATTCAGACGATGGAATGGGGTATGAAAAATGTTGATAAACATATTTTTGAAAATTTTATTATTTCCATGTGCCAGAATGAGTGTGATATCTTAGCTTTACTTTTATTGTTTAAGGAATTTGGTCTTTATCCTTTAGATGAGCAGGGAAAAAGAGTTTTAAAAGTCAATATTGTTCCTTTATTTGAAACAATTACAGATTTGAATAATATCCCTGATATTTTAGAATCTTTATTTAATAATACTTGTTATCGTGATGCAATAAATTCAAAAAATAATTTTCAGGAGATAATGCTTGGATACTCTGATTCATCCAAAGATGGTGGTATTTTAACTTCAAACTGGAACTTATATAAAGCCCAGCTAAATATCAGAGATATTTGTAATAAATATGGCATTACTTTTAGAATGTTTCATGGTCGCGGTGGTTCTATCGGTCGTGGCGGAGATCCTTCCAATGAAGCTATTCTGGCTCAGCCAAAAGGTACTGTTAACAGTAGGATCAGGATTACTGAGCAGGGAGAAATGATTTCTACCAAATACCAGTTTAGAGAAATTGCTCTAAGAACATTTGAGCAGATTATTAATGCTGTTTTTATTGCCAGTTATTGCTCTGAATCTTATTGTTATATTTCTCATATTAATGAAAAATCCTGGCATACGGTAATGGAAGAGTTAAATAAATATAGTTTTGATTTTTATAATGAATTTATTTCTAAACCTGATTTTATTAAAAATTTTCAGATTTTTACACCACTGGATTTAATTTCTAATCTGGATATTGGCAGCAGGCCTTCTAAAAGAAAAAACACTCAGTCGCTAAAGGATTTACGAGCAATACCCTGGGTCTTTAGCTGGATGCAGACAAGGCTTGTTTTACCAGGATGGTTTGGGGTAGGATTTTCTCTGGATAACTATTTGAATAATCATGGTGAAAATGGCTTAGAGTTTTTAAAAGAAATGTATAAATCATGGCCTTACTTCTCTACCTTTATCAAAAATGTGGAAAATGCCCTTGGTAAATCCAATATTAATATTGCCAAAATGTATTGCTCACTGTTTGACATCCCCCTGCCCCCTTCAAAGGGGGAATTAGGAGGCGAGCCAAAACGAGAAGGTGATTCTAATGCCTTTGTGGACGAAATTGTGAATGAGTATATATTAACTAAAAATATGATTCTTAAAATTACCGGAGAAGCAGAATTACTCGACCATCAACCTACATTACAAAAATCTATAAAACTGAGAAATCCTTATATCGACCCGATGAACTTCATCCAGATAGAATTATTGAAAAAATACAGGAATCTTCCTGATGGTCCAGAAAAGGATGAGATACTTTTAATTCTCAGAGAAACGGCAAATGGGATTGCTGCTGGAATGAAAAATACTGGGTAACTTAGGTTAAATGTTTCTCAAGTAAAAGATTTATAGCCTCTTTAGTTATTGGTTTTACAAGATATCCAACTGCTCCTAAATTCATACAATATTGCTTTGATTCAAAGATTGGTGAAGAGGTTATTATAATTACAGGGATATTTGATGTTATCTGATTATCTTTTAAGATTTTTATTACCTGTATACCATCGATTTTTGGCATCATTATATCAGATAATATTAAATCAGGAAGTTTTTCTTCTGCCTGTTCTATACCTTCAATACCATTTGAAGCTTCAATTGCAGTATATCCATGCTTGCGAATACATGCACATATTAATTTTCTAATAAGGTCATCATCTTCTATTACTAGGATCTTTTTCATTTTTTACCACAAACTTATATCAGTTTTTAAAATATGTTAAAAGATTTTAGCATAAAATGTGCTTAAAATTATATGCCAAAATCCTTTGATTAATAGAGGCAATAATTTCAAAAAAATGTTTTTTTAACCATCAGATATAATTAAGTAATTATCAGGGCTTATTCTATTTTGAAATTAGAATTATGGAAAATTTAAAGAAAATTCTTTTAATTGAAGATTGCAATTCTGTTAGGGAAGAATTATCTATATTACTTGAATTTGAACGTTATATTGTCTTAGAAGCTGTAAATGGTTCTATTGGCTATGAAACTGCACTAAAATATCAACCTGATTTAATAATATCTGATGTTATGATGCCTGAGCTTGATGGTTTTGATTTACTTGAATTGTTACGTGGTAATCCGATAACTTCACATATTCCTTTTATCTTTTTATCTGCTCTTGGTGGTAAAGCTGTTCGAAGATTAGCAAAAGAACTAGGGGCTGATGTTTATCTTCAGAAACCTTATGAACCTAATGAATTAATATATACTATCAAGGAATATCTGAAAAATAGGCCAGTTCAGTTACCCATAATAAATGATCTTGGTAAGCTTATTATAAATTGATATATAGAACATAAATTTTGCCAAATCTTAAACTCGTCTCCCGGAAGCCCTTTTACTAAAATAAATGATGAGGGCGTTGGTTACTTAAGCAGTAGCTAAAAGCTCTATACTAAGGCTGGCAGCCATATTTCCTGAGACTTCCCGAAAATTTTTAGCCTGAGGTGAATCAAAGTCATAGAAAACTACAGGTTTTCCTTCATCTCCACCTGTTCTGATTTTCATATCAAGTGGTATCTCTCCCAAAAAGCGAACGCCAAGTTTTTCACTTGTTGCTTTTCCGCCACCATGACCAAAAATTTCCACTCTATTATCGCAACACGGACAGACAAAATAGCTCATATTTTCAACAATTCCCAGAATTGGCACTTTCATGTGCCTAAACATACTTAAAGCCTTAGTTGCAATATTCATCGAAACATCTTCAGGCGTTGAAACAATTACCACTCCTGATAAAGGTATAACTTGTGATAGAGTTAGTT
>CAYRDV010000194.1:6318-11273 GCA_964422885.1 uncultured Candidatus Sericytochromatia bacterium | reverse complement strand
TATGCAGGCACCTTTGGCTGGGGGGTTTTTAAAAGTATGGAACCAGTAACAAATTATTAATACTTTTAAAAAGGATAAAAGAATGTTAAATTATCTATGTCTTCCCTATGACATTATTATTTAAAAATTTAAGTTAAAATTTAAATAATCTAAAATAACAGGAGAAAATTTTTAATGTTAAAAAAAATACTGATTTCATCAATTATCTTATCCTCTTTAAGCTTTTCATCTGATGCTTTTGCCAAAGATCCAGAGCTCAAAGTACATGGAAATTTAATTACTATTACACAGACACCTTGCCAGTTTATAGAAAGTGAAGGGAAAAATCTGGACTTTAAATCTGCCTCCAAAAGTGATTGCCAGAAAATTAACAAAGAAACTAAACCAAAAAGAAATTTAAAACCATTGGTTTTAAAACCTGGAAAATATACATTCCGGGTAACAAACACCGGTGTTCCCTATGAAGTAGGTTTTTATCTCAGGGGAATTGGCTGGGGCTGGCTTACTAATCCGAAAGTATCCGGTGGTGGCTTATTTAAAGGGGTAACCAAAGATTATACAATAGATCTCAAACCCGGTAATTATGTTTACAGTTGTCCTTTGAATCCAACACTGGATTATCCGTTAGTCTGTGAAGAGTAATAACTAACAGCACCAGGAATAGCTACGCTATTCCTGGTGCTGGATATTTAATAAAGTGGATTCCAGGAAAGAGATGATTTTACAATTTTGTTTTTTCCAATTTCATACTTTTCCAGAATACCTTCTACAACTTCGGTAAACCATTTTTCAGCAAATGGAGAAATTAATACACCACCAATAAGTTTTTCAAGATCTACATTTGCATATATACCGCCATTTTTTACAGCATTTTCCCATTTTGCTTTTGTTTTATTATTAATTTTTTCGGTAATTTTAGCTGGTAAATGTAATAAAACTCTTAGTTCTTTTTCAAATTCATAACTTACGTCTTTGACAAAATTAACTAAAATACCATCTTTATCTGATAAATCTGTAAGCTCATTTCTTCGGTCCTTATACTCTACTTTGCCAATATAAACAATTTCCTGGCAATGTTTAAAACTATTTTTTAGCCTTAAAAAGGTTGACTGAATAGCGATTCCTTCTAATTTATTTGTGTAAAGCTCCCACATTGCTTCTGACTCAAAGTCATTCAGATGCCAGGCATTGATAAATTTGGCTCTTTCAATGTTAAGATCAATTTTTGCATTATCATAAGCTATTCGGTAATTGGGGTTTTTTTCAGGATCAAAATCAACAGGGGTATACCTTCCTTCAAAACGATCTTCAAACCCTCTGATGTTATGAAAGTATAATTGTTTCCTTTCCAGTAAGGAAATAAATCTGGCAAGAGTAATATAACGCCAAATTTTAGAATTATCAGGAACATTTTCCAGACTTTGATGTTTCTTAAAAGGCATAAACCTTATTTCTTCCCAAAAACCCTAAGTGCATCATTATAAAGTTGGATAAAGCTGGTTGATATTGATTTTGATGGTTGTGCATCCCATTCTTCATTTGTAAAGGTAAATTTTGTCATTCCTAAAATAGCAAAGAAAGCCTGTGAGCCATTTAGATTACCATATTCGGCATGAAAAACCTCTCCTGCTGAAAAGTATATTTTAGCAGTTTTCTTTTGTCCCTTTTCTTTTATATTCAAAAGAGTTTTCTTTTTAGTTAAGAGCAAAAGCTCAATAAAATCGAAAACAGATATTTTTGAAATATTAATCATTGTATTTGCATTAAATTCATCAACGGCATCCTTTATTTGCTTATAAGCAAATTTTTTGTCAAAATAACGTATAAAGCCATGTTGGTTAGCAAAATCACGTTCTTCTTTTGTAGAAGTTGTAATAACAAAAATTAGCCTTGAGTTTGGCTTGTTTTCTTTTAGCCAGTCACTAAACACTAAAGGATCACCAACAGCATTATCAGTATCAGCCAAAATAAGCTCTACATTATTTTCAGCTAAAAATTCTTTTGCCAAATCCATAGTTAAAGATGTAAAGACTTCAAATTGCTGATTGATTAAATACCTTTTAATCTGAGCCAGATTTGATTCTGAATGATCAATAACCATTATTTTTTTAATTTCAGTAGGTGTATCTACTGAAGTAAGTTTATTTACAGGTATTTCAGCAATAATTGTTTTTAATTCACCTGATTGCTTCATTTCAATATTATTTTTGTCTTTTTTATTTTCAGAACCAGTTGTTTTTTCCTTATTTTCAAGTTCAGATTCAAGATGTAAAATCTGCATTTTCATATTCAGATTTTCGTTTTCAATTGATTGAAATTTAGTTTTTTCATTATTAAGCTCTTTTTTAAGAATATCAAGCTTTTGATGTAATAAAGTATTTTCTTTTTCAAAGTTTTCTTCTTTTTGAGTTTTTACCAAAAGTTCTTTATTTTGAGAATCAAATTTTGAAGATGTACTTTTAAGTAAATTTTTGAGTTCCAGATTTTCCTGTTTTAAATTTTCCAGTTCTTCAGATAAATGTTGTCCATCATTTTTAAGTTTTTCTTCTCGATCATAAATATTTTGTAATTCCTGATTTTGTGATTCAAGCATAAAATTGGTTCTTTCCAAAGAAGTCATTTCCTGCTTAAGGTTTTCTAACTCTACAACCAGCAAATTTTCTTTCTCAAGAGCCAACCTTAGATTTTCCTTTATTTCTATAGCCTCATCAACTGTATTTAAATGTTCCTGTTTAGAGTTTTTAATCAAATTATTTATTTCCCGGTTAAGCTCAGACTCTTTTAACCTGGCCCTACTTATTTTATCAGCAGAATCAATAAGTTGTTCCTGAAGGTCCTTATTTTTGGCATCTACCTTCAAAAAGCGTTCTTTGTAATCCTGGGCTTCATCTTTTGCCTTATTTAAGGTATTTATCAGCTCTGCTTCCTTTTTTTCGATTAAAGTTTTAATTTCGGTTTCTTTGCTCTTTAAAACTCTTAAAATTTCAGCTTCTTTATTTTTTATTAGACTTACCAGTTCAGCTTCTTTTTCTTGAGCGTTTTCAGAGCTTTTTGCCAGAGCGTCTCTGGTTTTTAAGATCTCATTTTTATATCTCTGCAGTTCAATTTTATATTTTGTTTCTTTTTCAATTGATTCATCTAATTTATTTTTTAATACTTCTATGTCCGATTTATTTTTATTAATAATACTTTCTTTATCCAATAAATCGTTTTTATTTTTTGCTATACCTTCTTCCAGATTTTTCAAATCTGTTTTTAGATTAGCTTCGGCAGATATATGATTTTTAAGGCTTCTTTGCAATTCTTTTATTTTATTTTGAAAATCAGCTTTTTCAATATTAAGATTATTTATATTTTCTTCCTGATTTTCCAGATTCTTTTTGAAAGATTTTATTTCATCAGTTAAATCAGATTCTTTTTGTTTATACTGTTCTATTTCACTTTTAGCATCATTTAGTTCAGTTTTAACCTTTTCAAGGTTATTAATGTTTTCATTTAAATTACTGATTTCATTTATTAATTGTTGCTCTTTCTCAGCATTTGCCTGCAAATTATTAGTTAAATTTTCAATATTTTGGGAATATTCCTGATTTTTGTTTTCAAGAGAATTTATTACTTCTTTATTACTTTCTATTTCTTTTGATAACAGATTCAATGATGTTTCTAAATCTTTTTCCCTGATAGCTGATTCATTAAGTCTGTTAGTATTTTCCTCAAGTTTTAAATTTAATTGCTCAACATCTTTCTTATTTTCTTCCTTAACAGCAAGTAGCTCATTACTTATTTGTTCATTTATTTGAGTAAGTTGAGAGTTTGTTGAAACTGATTCATCTAAGTCTTTTTTTCTGGTTTCAGTTTTAATGACTAATTCTGAATTTTGCTTTTCCAGATTTTCAATAGTATTTTTAGCCGAAGCGTATTCGGATTTAATTTGCTCCAGCTCATTTTTTAAAGAGTTGAGTTTTTTTTCAAACTCAGATTCTTTTGGACCAAAGTTTGCTAACTTTTCTTCAGCCTCTGCCAGTTTCTCTTTTAACTCATTTAGATGAGCCACTTCTTTTTTTAAGTGTTCCAAATCTTTATTCAGTTCTTTTTCAACTATTAGGGCTAATTCAATTTTTTGGTGTGAGTCAGCAATTTCTTTTTGTAGTTCTTTTACTTTTTTTGATTCTTTTTTTAGAGAATCAGTTGTAGAATCTAAATCCTTTTCTTTCAGAGAACTGGCAGATAGCTTTTCATTTGCTTCATTTAATTCACTTTGTACTGATTTTAAATTTTTTAATTCGTCTTTCAGACGTTGCAGGGCTGAAGTTAATTCTGACTCTTTGATCGCTGAGTGAGCAATTCTTTTATGCTCTTCAGAAATTTTGTTTTTTAACTCGTTATTTTGGGCAATTTCTTCCTGAAGGCTTTGTTCAGCCTTTAATAACTTTTCTTCAGTTTCCTGAAGTTCAAATAATCTTTTATTTTGCTCAATAATCACATTATCAGCTTCAATAGTTTTGTTTTCAACTGCCAGAAAAGCTTGTTTATGAGCCTCTATATCCTTATTTAACAGGGCAATCTGTTCATTTAGTTCGTTTTCTTTTTGAGAAAACTGGTTCATATTTCCCTGGTGTAGGTTCTTTAAATTTTCATATTCAATTTTTAGTTTTTCTGCTTCTTTTTGACGTTCATAATTTCCATCAGAGCCGTATATTTGAGCAAGTAATTCTGTGCTATTGGCCTGAAGTTCTTCAACTTTTTCTTTATATATTTTCAGTTCTGCTTTAAGCTCTTCGACATCAATATCCTGTACGGCTTCTTTTGCTTCACGCTTTTTTATCTGTTCTTCTTTCAGTTTTTTCAAAGCATTTGTGACTTCGGATTCTCTCATTGAAGAATGAGCAAGCTGTTTATTAATTTCGGATATTCTAAAAGAATATTCTTCCATTTCTGCTTTTTGTTCCAGAATA
>CAYRDV010000194.1:0-6308 GCA_964422885.1 uncultured Candidatus Sericytochromatia bacterium | reverse complement strand
TCCAGAATAATACTTTGATTCTGGAGTATCTGATCATTAAGAATAGCTTCCATATTCATTGCCTGTTCAACTTTTTTTGTTAATTCAAGAACTTTGGTTTGATTAATAATATTCTGGTTTTCAAGTTGAGCAATTTTTTCTTTATATTCGTCCAGATTTTCACCAACAGTATCAGTATCAGTTGACTCAGCAGAGGATGTTTTTTTAGTACCTGTTTTTTTTAGTTTTTGGAGATCAGTTTGAAGTTTAGCCAACTCTTTGGACAGCTCAGCATTTTTGCTGGTAATTACATTTATACCAACATTAAGAGCTTCTTTTTCTTTTATTAGTTCTTCTTTTTCTTTAAGTAAATTTTGTACTAGTTGGGGAAAAGTTACAAAATTATCCATAAAATAATTGCTCCAATAAAAAAATCCGGTAATTGGCTGCCTCACAAGGAGTTTGGTTATCAAAGGTCTGGCAGCATTATTTGTTAGTAAAACGGCAAATAAAATTTTCCCTTTATTACAGGCAAAAATTATTCATACCAAACCATTTTACATTAAGTAATATAGCATAGGTTTGGGATTGAAAAAAGTATGAAGTTTTCTGTTTTCAATTAAAGGATATAATATTTTATATTTGATAATAAATAATTTAATGAAGGGTTCATTTGAATGGTTTCTTTAAAAAAGTTTTTTCCGGTTCTTGCTTCTATTGTATTAATAAATTTATCTTTTGCTTCATCTGGGTTGGATGCAAAAGTAATGTCAGCCTCAAATCTTGATAAATTTGTTTCTGCTTTAAATAATGACGTAGAAACTTATCTGAAAAAAGAGCTAAAAAGAGACACCGTTGGTTTCAAAGTTACAGCATTGGGTGTTTGTGCAGATATTTCTGAATGTAAAATTATTAAATTTACAATACCTGATTATATAGAACGGGAAACGGTATTCTCACTAACAATTTATCTTGATAATAAAAAAATGAATATCAGTGGCAGAGTGCTTGATACAAAAGAAAGGGAAATTGTCGAGCTGGCTGCCAGAAAAAATTTCCCGGAATATAAAGTGGAAAACACAATTTCTACTTTTCCGTTCAATATAAAGAAGCCTTATGGAGTAGTAGTAAAACCATTTGCAAATTTATATGTAAAGCCTGGTGATAAAGATTTGGCAACTCAGCTTTTAATGGGAACTCCTGTAAGAATACTGGAATATTCAAAAGATGAAAAATTTGCCCGTATTCAATCTGATGATGATAAATATATTGCCTGGATTCCCAGAAATACTATTTCTGAATTGGATGAGGTTTCATGGAATAAATGGAAAAGTTCAAGAAATATTGTAATTATTAATGATATCAAGAAACCGGAAAACATACATTTTGGCACCATTTTACCCGAAATACAAAAATCAAAGGATGATTCAAAAATTAAACTGCTTTTGCCTGATGGAAAAAATATAATAATAAGTTCTTCAGATGTTGAAGATTTAATAAAGATAAAAAGTGATATTACGCGATTAATTAATAATGCAAATAGATTTTTAGTTGAAGGTGAAAAAGGCAAAACAAAATATGTCTGGGGAGGGACCGTTGGTAAAGAGCTGGATTGCAGTGGTTTTAACCAGACAATATTCAGGTCTGAAGGCCTTTTTTTACCAAGAGACGCAGATCAGCAACAACACTTTACCAAACCTGTTGCAGCTGATATTTCAAAAATTGATGAATTAAAACCAGGTGATTTACTTTTTTTTAGTGAAAAGAGAGAGTATGCAACACATACTGGTATTTATATTGGTAATTATAAATTTATTCATTCCTCAAGCGGTGGAAAATACCGGGGTATTAAAATCAGCACTTTAAAAGGAGGAGATGAATATGATAAAAAACTTCAAAAAATGTATTTTGGTGGCGGCCACCTGGAATTTAATAATTAAAGTTTATAAAATATACGCTTTTTAAACAAAATTTTATTATATAATTATTATGTTCATATTTTATTTTATCCTTGATTTATCCGAAGTTTATAAGGAATAGTTTAATGGAAAAACCCCAAAAAGATAGGGATATTGATTCATCAACAGATAACAGTGTCACGATAGATGGTGCTGCTTATAAAAATGTAAAAAATACATATGAAAAATATGCTGATGCTGGTCATTTGGTTGAAAAGAAAAAAAAAGCAGAAAAAATCACTGATGATGATGAAGATTTATTTGGCATTAAAAGTACAGAAGTAAAATCTCTAAAAGACTTCAAAGAAAATACTCAGAAAGCGATTGAAAATGTAAAAAATTCAATTGATATAGAGACCATAGAAAAATTGCTAAATATTTCAGATAGTCAAAAACTGAAAGCTTTTGCCCTGGAAGTTGGTATTAAGGTTGGAAAAATGACTAAAGAACAGGAATTAGCCTTTATAAAAAAAATCGATGAGTGGCAGGTACCCAAGGAAATTTCAGAAGCAAATGCCGCAGTAGTATTAACATGGCTTAGAGAAATAAAATAGAAGGAAGCTAGAGATAATGTCATCGAAAACATATGATTATGTGCCAATAAAAAGCGTAATCAGAGAAGTATTTGATAAAGACAAATCTGATAATTATATCAAGGGTTTAAGCATTGCTTATGCTGATGTAAAAGACATTTATGAATATGGTATGAATTATCTGATGAATGGGGAAACCACTGAAACCATTAAGTGTCTTATCTTTGGACTTGACTATGACCGATTTTACAAACCATTGTTACATTTAACCAAAACTATGTCTTATGGCTTATCAGAAAGACTATTTGATGAAGACGCCCAGGCTATAAGATTAAAATATGATAATTTTGAAAGAGCCCGAAAACTTTTAAACAAAAAACTAAAAGAATTAAAAGAAAAACTGAAAGATGCCAATGCTAAAGTTTATCAGGCTAATAAAGAAATTGATGACATTAAACCTCAGTTTTTCAGTCTAAAAAGGTTATTTATCCTATATATTTTTAAAAAAAGAGAATTTGAAAATACTCTTGCAAGGCATATCAGAGCCAGAAATGACCTTCAAAGACAGGTTGATGACCTGGAGTTGGAAATAAGTAATATTGATCATCTTTCTAAAATTGAAGAATACTCCAAAATTCTCAGGCTTATTCTCGAAATTTGTGCTTATCCATCCAGATTTAAATGGGCTCTCATGACTAAAAATAATTAACCTTTTTGCAAATACTTTTTAAATATTCCTAGATACATCTTGAATTATTAAAATTTTAAGCTTAAATTTTTAAACAAAATGATAATTTTTTGTCAATTTTAGTATATAATATTCCTAATATTAGTTAACTGGTAAAAATCCCATTTACAAAACAGGGTAAAAAATTAAATGGAAAACGGAAAAGATAAAGACGACAAAGCTCTTGAAATGATTAGGCGTTTTCAGGGTATGAGCGGAAAAGCGATTGAGCCCAAAAAAGAGATAAAAAAAGAGCCTGAGCCTGAACAAAAAAGTAAAGAAGAAGAAGTTAAAATGGCTTCTATTGACGCTCTGCTTTCTCCTCTTAATGATCCTTCGCCAAAAACAGTAAGTCTGGGAATAAAATACCCTGCCCCAAAGCAGGAAGCCAAGCCGAAACTAGCCAGTACTGATGTCAAGTCCATTAAGGAACTAAAAGAAAATACCCAAAAAGCAATTGAAAATGTAAAAAATTCGGTTGATAAAGCTCAAATAGAAAAATTATTAAATGCTTCAGATGCCCAAAAACAAAAATCTCTTAAAGTGGATATAGGGGGTAGAGTTGATAAGCTTTCTAAAGAGCAGGAAGTAGAATTGGTAAAAAAGATGGAAGAATGGAAAGTTCCAAAAGATGTTTCGGAAGCAAATGCTGCTGTTGTAATATCTTGGATTAAGGATGTATAAGGAAGCTAGCGATAATGTCATCGAAAACATATGATTATGTGCCAATAAAAAGCGTAATCAGAGAAGTATTTGATAAAGACAAATCTGATAATTATATCAAGGGTTTAAGCATTGCTTATGCTGATGTAAAAGACATTTATGAATATGGTATGAATTATCTGATGAATGGGGAAACCACTGAAACCATTAAGTGTCTTATCTTTGGACTTGACTATGACCGATTTTACAAACCATTGTTACATTTAACCAAAACTATGTCTTATGGCTTATCAGAAAGACTATTTGATGAAGACGCCCAGGCTATAAGATTAAAATATGATAATTTTGAAAGAGCCCGAAAACTTTTAAACAAAAAACTAAAAGAATTAAAAGAAAAACTGAAAGATGCCAATGCTAAAGTTTATCAGGCTAATAAAGAAATTGATGACATTAAACCTCAGTTTTTCAGTCTAAAAAGGTTATTTATCCTATATATTTTTAAAAAAAGAGAATTTGAAAATACTCTTGCAAGGCATATCAGAGCCAGAAATGACCTTCAAAGACAGGTTGATGACCTGGAGTTGGAAATAAGTAATATTGATCATCTTTCTAAAATTGAAGAATACTCCAAAATTCTCAGGCTTATTCTCGAAATTTGTGCTTATCCATCCAGATTTAAATGGGCTCTCATGACTAAAAATAATTAATCTTTTTATTTTTCCAAAGGAAGATTTCTACTATACCAGTCAAGCATACCCCTCCTGAAATTAATAATATTTTTAAATTTTCTTCTAAAAACTCTATCTGACTTAAAACCTTCATATTAATGACCTTGAAAGCCTACAAACATTATTACCTGCATTTTAAATTTTTAGGAATCAGGACTAACTAAATATCCATAGTTAACTTTGTAAAAGCTCCAGTTTAAATTCAATTTCAGATTTTATACTGTTTCCAATAATACAGTATTTATGCGCTTTATGGCATAACTCCATAACTTTTTCAAAAGGTTGTGGGGCCTCAAATTTCATTTTCAGATTTAATAAAATCTTCTCTGCAAATTTAATTTTGTCCCCTGCCAGAAATAATTCTGAATTATCTTCATAATAAATCAGACCAAGTTTTGCTTTGACAGCAATTGAATAAAAAGTCATAAACTGGCAGGAAGAAAGTGAAATTAGTAGAAAGTCCTCAGGAGTCAACAGTTTATCATTACCACCATATGATAGTATTGGGTTTGAATAAAAAGTATAATCCTTTACTGAAATTAAATGTATATTACCTGAGGGCTGATTAAACCTATCAATTGTTTTGATTTCTTTTTCTTGAGGTGGCCATTTCAAATTTGCTATTATTCTTTCGTCCATAATTTTTTGTATCCTAAAGTAATAAAATATAATTATTGAACCAGGCTGAAACACAACCTGGAATGTATAAAATTAATTTTCTCTGATCCAGTAAGCCCTGATAAACTTATCACCATCAGGATAATTAAAATCTAAATCTCCTTTATAGGCTTTCTGGATTGCTGTTCCAATAATTCTGGGAAGATGTTCATAAGTTGTCCTGATTTCAACCCTGTTGCCTTTATCATTGATTTCCATAATCCGTTCCAGGGGCTTTTTATCCTTTTCAATCTGCTCAGTATGTTTAACCAGGTTAAGGATTTCTTCTTTATGCTCAGATAAAAAATTTCCAGCCAGAATTAAATAACCACCTTCAAAGTTATCTTTTATTCTCTGACATGCAGGGCAAATTATTTTACTGGCATTTTCAGGAATTACTTTTTTCCATTTATACATACCTTTAGTAAATACAACATTACAGCTTTCACAAACAGAAGGATCACTGTATTTTTCCTTATGTAAATATGGATCATGAGTTTCTTTTTCTACTGTCCAGCCTTTTCTTGTCATTGTTTTATCTCCTTTGCTTTAAAATAAATTATACTTTGGAAATCTTTTCCAACCAGTAAGTTGTTTCCTGGTTATTAGATTTACTTAATCCAATAATATATTAAGTAGTTTAAACCTTTAAAAGAGGGCAAAGAAAGAATAGGGATCAATTTTAAATTTGATTTTTGTCAAATTTAATTTTGATTTTATTCATGTTTTTTTTTATTAACAAATTGGAAAATAAAAGAATGGGATAATTTTTGTGAAAAGGAAAAATAAATGAAGGTATTTAAAAATCGTTTTGAGGCAGCAAAACTACTTTCTTTGGAGCTAAATCAATTTAGAAATAAAAAAGATGTAATAATAATAGGTATTCCTAAAGGTGGTGTACCTATTGCCTTTGAACTTTCAAAGGAACTAAATTTACCTTTTGACATCTTTATTACAAAAAAAATTCCTATTCCTGGTAATGAAAATATTGCAATGGGAGCTGTGGCATCAGGGGGAATTATTGTTTTAAATGAGAACCTGATTTTGGGATTAAAAATCCCTG
>CAYRDV010000193.1:0-11286 GCA_964422885.1 uncultured Candidatus Sericytochromatia bacterium | reverse complement strand
CGGCCTCTTCAAAACCTGTGCAGAGAAAGATTGCTCCCATTAATGCTTCCAATGAATTTGCCAGGATGGAATCCTTATTTTTTCCACCGGAAACTGATTCTTTTTTGCCCAAAAAAATATAATTGCCAAGATTAATTTTTCTGGCTATCCGGGCAAGGGTTTTATCGCTGACAACATAAGCCCGCGTCTGGCTCATAATCCCTTCATCACAATCAGGATAATTAAGATATAGCCATTGGCTGACTGAAAGCTTTAAAACAGCATCCCCCAAGTATTCAAGCCGTTCATTATCCCGAAGAAGGCCCACTTTTGCTTCAACTTTAGTTGACTTATGAGTAAGAGCTGTAATTACCAATTCTTTATCCATTTTTTCAGGTGAAATGATGTTAAGAGAATTTATTAACTCTTGTGGGTCTGTTTTTTCATTTTTCATAGAATTTATCTGATGTTAATAGAAAGGAACAGTCACGACTGTTCCCTACAATAATTGTTGCTATAAAAGTTTTTATATTTTTTATACAAAAAAATTGAATAGGTATTGAAATTAGCATCAGAGTTACATCTTTGTAAATGCTTTAGAATCAATAAGATCTTTTTTATAAATTATGCCAAAATGAATATTTTTTATATATTTTTTCATAGCATCTCTTATTTCTTCCGGGGTTACTTTTCTGAATTTTTCGATCAGCTTATAGCTATTATTATAATCCCCACTTTGCAACTGATTTACGCCTAAAGTATTTGCCAGACTAAGGTTTGGTTCAATTTTCATAAAATACTCTGTGTAATAGAGGTTTCTTACACCATTTAGATATTTTTTATCAATCAGGTTTTTCTTTAAATTGTCTATCTCCTGATACATAAGCTGAACACTTTCTTTTGGTTTAACAGTTGTTACATAGAGATAACCAGAGTTAGCTTCTCTAAGTGATGAACCTGCTGAAACAGCATAAGAAAGGCCATGCTTTGTTCTGATAGTTTCATGAAATTTTTCAGAAAGAATCCTTAATCCAAGATAAGTAGCCGGATAATCCTTATTTTTTATATTAGGAGCAGTAAATCTTGCGGCAACATAAGCAGTTGGGATATCACGATCAACTACAGTGAGCGTACTCTTATTTACTTTCAGAGAAGAAATAGGGGTATTTTTATTATTGCCTTTGGGGATTTTACCAAAATATTTTTCAATATCTTTTTTTATTCCATCTTTATAATTACCAGCAATTACCAAAAGAAGTTTTGAACCAGTAAGATTTGTTTTCAGATAATTTACCAGATCCTGGCGGGTAATATTGGGAATAGTATTTAATTCACCCTGAAAATTATTAAAATAGGGATGACCAGCAGAAAATGTTTTATTGACAATAGACCAGATATATTCATCAGGATCATCAATATTATGTTTTATTTCTGCCAGGGTCTTACTTTTTTCCAGGTCAACTTCACTTTGCTCAAGTAAAGGCTGGTTAATCAAACTTTGAAAAATATTAAAGGCTTTATCAAAATATTTATTCAGAGATTTCAAAGAAAAGGCTGAGTAATCAAAAAATGATTCATTTTCAATCTGAGCACCAATTTTTGCCAGTTCCATATTCATTTTATCTTTAGGAAACTCTTTTGAACCCTGAAGCATCAAATTTAATAACAAAGGTTCGATACCAGCATTTTTTTCATTAATATTTCTGCTGCCACCCTTGATAAAAAGTTTTAGACCGATGACATCATTTGTTTTTATTTTTTTTAAAACTACTTCGATACCATTAGAAGTAAAATAATGTTCTGTATCATTCTGAATTTTTACAGTACTTACTTTTACAGTGGTTGCGTCTGCTGAAACAATTGCAAAATTAGTAGAAAACAATAGAGTAAAAGCTGTTGCAACAGATAATAATATATTTCTTTTCATAAAGTTCCCTTTAAAAGTTAACATTGGTTTTTTCCTGATCTTCTTTGGAAATCAACAACCCCATAACATAATAATTATCAAAGAAGTATTTGTACAAAGCCCTATTTATATCTGATATTGTTACTTTCTTAATATTTTCAATGTAATTAAAGTTATAATCCAGACCAGCACCTGCCCAACCAAACCCCAGCATTTCAGTTGCATAGTCCTGACTGTTTTCCTTTTTGTAAAGGTAATTAATTTCAATATTTTTCTTGGCAGTTTCCAACTCATTATTAGTGATATAGTCTGGGTCACGCATTTTGTCCAGTTCTCTAAAAAACATTGCCTTAAAATCATTTACTTTATCAGGTTCAATAGTGGCACTGAGATAAATTTCACCAGCAGTTTTCTGGGTGTAATAACCCATGATGGCTGAAGTAGCAAGGCCTGTATCTACCATATTTTTCTGAAATTTTGAAGAAGGAATATTTAAAGCATTAAAATAGACATCAAGAGCATAAGTAGCTGCATCATCCTGTCCGGAATTTGGGCCTCTCCATTTACCAATAACAGAAGGATTTTTGGCAGGATAATTAAAAATAAAGGTTTCAGTTTTCTGAATTGGCGGATGAGTAGGTAAAGGATATTTTACAAAAGGGTCATCACCTTTTTTCCAACCGGAATAAATTTCTTTAACCTGTTTAAATACAATATTATGGTCAACATTGCCAACTATAACCAGAGCACAGTTATTGGGGATATAAAATTTATGTTGAATGGTAATAAGCTTATTTTTATCAACGGTTTTGATAATATCTCTGTCACCTATGACATCTACCCTGGAAAAATACTTCCAGTAGACTTTCTGATCAACCGCCCGGTCCAGGTGAAAATCGGGAGATGACTCATTTCTGTCATACTCGCCAAGCACAGCGCCTTTTTCTTTTTCAATTTCTTTTTTGTCAAAAAGAGGTGTTCTGATTGCATCATTCATAAAATGCAAACCCTGATTGAGATTAAAAGACGGTAGAGTAAAGAAATACACAACAGCTTCTCTTGAAGTATAGCCATTATAGTTTATGCCAAGTTCCCGGATTTTATCATTAAACTTTTCCTGATCGGGAATTACAGCATTACCTTTAAAAAACATATGTTCATAAAAGTGAGAAAGCCCGTTAAATTCAGGCGGTTCTGTATAAGCACCGTTTTTTGCCGCAATGAGGATTGTAGCCAAAGGCACTGTATGATTTTCAGCAACAATTACACTTAAGCCATTATCTAATTTTGTTTCAAAAATGTTTTCCGGAACCTTTGCCTCACTTGGAGCAATAAGGTAAAGAAGATATGAAATAACAACAGAAACAGTTATTAAAAAGAGCTTTTTCAGATACATCTATTTACCACCTAAATCTCATTTTAAAGATTAAAAATATCATATTATATCTTTAAAATTCTTCATTCTTTTAATCAGGTGAACATTATACAAAGCATATAAAAAAATAACAAGCTGTTAAATTTTGCTTTTACTTTTAGAATCTAATGGATTAGCGGCTTCTGGGTATAAAGAGTTATAATAAAATATCTGGATCACAGATTAAAGAGATTAGGGAATAAAATTGAGCAACTTTAGATATGAATTTACAGATATAAATGATGGAGTCATTGCAGAGATTTTTATTGAACCTGAGCCTGGAAAACCTGACAGAAATTACAAATTAAATCTAAAAAATCCCCCTTCAAGTGATGTCTATGCGTTTTACCATTTATTCAAACGGCAGGAATATAAACCGCTAATTGAATTAATTCAGGGAGACAACAAAGTTAAAGGGCCTTTCCAGATTTTAGATATTGGCGGAAATATCGGTTTATTTTCAATTTATTTTCATTGTTTTTTTCCTGACTCAAAATTCATTATTATTGAACCATTTGAAAATAACTTTAATCCAATGAAAAGTAATATTCAGCAAAATGGTTTTATTAATGCTGAGCTGGTATTTGGTGGTGCCTGGAATAAAGAAGCATATCTTAAAACTGTAAAAGATTTCAGAGATGAAAAAGATTGGGCAACAAGAGTAGTTGAATCTGAAGCACAAACAGAAATTAAAGGTTTTACGATAATAAAATTAATGGAAAAATTTGAACATGAATTTATTGATGTATTAAAAATTGATGTAGAAGGTGCTGAAAAGTATTTATTTGCAGATATTAAGGAAGCCTCAGAGTTTTTATCAAAAACAAAATATATTGCCATAGAAATTCATGATGAGTTTGATTGCCGGAGGGAAATATATAATTGTCTGAAAAGGAATCATTTTGAATTCTTTGAAAAGAATGAAGTAACTTTCGGGAAAAATAAAAAACTTGTTCGTTAAAATTTCAATTGTAATTGAACTGAATTCGGTGTCAGAGCACCTATATCCCGAGCATTAGAACTTGGAGAAGGAGAAACCGGGTAAGGGCTGGTACTGGTTGGCATACGTGGCTTTGATGTATTTAAAACAGAAAATAAAACAACTCCACCAATTACAATTCCTCCGGTAATCCATAACCATAAGGGAATTTCGGCTTGTTCAATGTTTTCCGGTATTTTCATATCCTGTATTTTGGTAACTGGTTGTTCAGGCTTTGCTTTAACCGGATTTGGAGTACTATAAACAACTGGTGGCACAATTGGTTCTGATAAACCAATAACAATTTTATCAGCGACTTTATCCAAAAGTTTTAAAATATCTCCTTCGGATTGTGTATATTCGGTAAATGCCAGTAATACCCTTGATGTTTTCACCTCTATTACCCTGACATTTAAGCGGTAAGTTGCTCCAAGCTTGATTATCCCTCCAACAATTATCTGGGTTGCACCGGTAGCATTACCTATTTTTGAGGCAGTAGAAATATCAACAACACCTGTATTTGCCAGGCCCATTTCCTTAATTATTGATTCAAGCTGGCCTCTTTCAACAATTGAGAATGAGCCTTTTGAGCTGGCACCTAAACTTGTCACCAGTGAGTTTGCCAGTCCCTTTTTCAGATATTCCATATTTGAATCACCTGTATCATTTGTAAAATCAGCAACACCAAGGACTTTTTGTGACTGATTTGCAGCAATCAATGTAGTCGAAGAATTATTTATGGGTTCAGCAACTAAAGAATGCTCATTAACAGATAAAAACTGTATAAGAATCAGCAAAGACAAAAGTAAACTTTTAAATTTTTTCATATCTTAAAAAATTCTAAAATTGAATATACAGGTATCATAATAATTTGCCTTATTATAACATCTCATTCAGGAAGATGGAAAAATAGGTTTACATTTGCACATAACTTGATAAACAAGGAGCTTTAGTTCATTGCATTATTCAAGGGCTCAATGCCTCTTGCTCAAGCAAAATTGTAAAATTATTTATATCCTAAGGCCGTGAAAATAACGGAAAGTCTTGTCATCAAGAGAAACTTCTTCAGGTCTGACCTGATCCTCAAGTATTAATTCCTTTAGCCTTTTTAGAATAAAATTATTTTCATTAAAAGGCATTTTATAAAGCTGGCACTGGTTAATATGTTCAGTTATTGAAGCTTTATAAATCTGGATATAAAAGCCATCTTCTTCGGTATACCGTAAACTGGTACGGTCAAATTGATTTATAAACATTAGGGTCTCACTTGTAAGTATATCTGATTCACATGGATATAAATATGGATTTAATTCCCAGTATTCTTTATCTTTGTAAAAATCCAAATATTGTTGATAGTCTTCTGTGCCGGGAATTGGGGTATACATCATCATGATAGGAAATAAATTTAAACGCCAGCCAAAGATTAGAGTTTTTAAAACCTGATCAATGGTTTGATAAGGTAAACCAAGCATAACAAAAAAGCTCATATATTTATAATTTGCATCCTGCAACTTTTTTACAGCTTTGGTAATTTGTCCCAGATGAGTGGAAGGACGATGAAACTTATCTTTATAAAGCTCATATTCGGATGATTCTAAAGGAACAAAAAGTGGGTTTCTTAAAGTAAACTGGTTAATTCTATTAATAAAATCATCATCAACTAAGGAAAATTCAAGGCCATATGAAAAATCCAGAAAGATAGAATCAGTATAACCATACTTAATTAAGTAATCCATTAGAATATAAAGATTTTCCCTGCCAAATAAGAGATTACTATCCCAGAATTTGAAAGTTGTAAATCCCATTGAATAAAACTCATGAAATTGTTTAATAATATTTTCTTTCTGGTAATGAGTTAAAATTCGCCCTTCAACATTTGGTACAACACAATAGGAACACGTTCTTGGGCATCCTTTTACCACTCTCATTACAGCATACTCATTTTCATTTGTAAGTTCTATTAACGGACGGTAACTATCTGCTGAATAATATGGCCCATTATGGATTTCAACTCCTAACTTCTTTATTTCGTCAGGACATAAAGATGGGTATAAACCTCCAAAGGTTATTTTGGTATCGCCAAAAACTTCCCTGATATTATCTACCAGTTCCTGCAAAATTACATGAGGATAATGAAAGGTTATTATAGCTGTTATAAAGATCTCATCAATATTTTTATCCTGAAGGTTTTTTATATAAGCAACAAAATCATCCATTGGTTTTCCATAAAGATATAAGTCATTTTTACCTCCTAAACTTAATTTATGCTCAAGCTTTATATGATAATAAGGTTCAAAATCGTAAAAATTAATCTTATCACCATTATCAATCAGATAATGGGCTACCCGTAAAATGCCCGTAGTTGGGACTCTCCAACCTTCTGCAAAATACTTGGTATCAACAATCGGAGGATTAATTAATAAATATTTTTTATGCCCGGGTTTTAGGTTTTCATTAAAGTAAAATTCTTCATCATCCTTTTTAAGTACATTTAGCTTAGTTTCAGGAAACATATTAGGATGAATAAATTTTATATCTTTATGTTTTTGCCATTTTCTTTTGAAAATAGTAAAGTTTAAAGGGATTCTTGTTTCTGAAATTCTGATATTTCCTAACTCAGAATTATCACGATAAATAATTGTTTTATTACTAGTTAAAATTGAGAAACCTTTTCGGCTTGCTTTAAAACAAAAATCAAAGTCAGAGAAATAAACTGAGTCACCATAAATAGTATCAAAACCACCACATTCCATTATTACTTCACGTTTTATCAGTAGACAGTAACCTACTGTATAGGGAATTTCAGAGAAATCAGGGTTATTACTATTTTCCAGAAATTTATTAAAATAATCAAGTTGCGGAGGAATTTCAATTTTTTCATTAAAATTTACTGAAATATTGGGGATTAAATTATTATTACATCTTGGCCCAATTATTCCGGCATTAGGGGCAAATGCAAAGCCTTTTACCAACTTTGATAACCAATTTTTTGAAACAATTACATCATTACTTAAAATTGCGACAATCTCAGATTTGGAAATTTCCAGGCCCTTGTTTACACATGCAGAAAAGCCCATGTTTTTATCTTTGGAAACCAGAATTATATTTTCATTATTTTGTTTAAGAGTTGTCAGAAAATCTGTTAAAGCGGGGTCTTTTAAACCATTATCTACGATGATTAATCTAAAAGGAGTAAGGGTATTTTTAAAAACTGAATCAATACATTTTTTGGTAGAAACATAATTCCCAGATACTGGTAAAATAATATCTATGGGTATGCTCCCAGGAGTTACATTCACAAATTAAGCTGCCTTTCAAAATTTCTTAATCACTTTTTAAATAGGCTATGTCAGTATTGAAAATACCTTTTTACAGTTGTTAAAAGTACTTCTTACTCATTAGAATATAACATAAATTCTCAAAGATTTATACAGAGAAATTAGAAATGAAAATTGGGATAAAAAGTAAAATTCACGAAGTTTTATATTTTTATTTTAAGAAAATGGCTGAAAAATTACACTGGAGCAAAAGAAATAAAATGTCTGGTACGGTGGGTATATTTTTTATTAGGTATAAAAGACCCAGGTCTAGTCCCACTAGGCCCAAAAAAAGTAGGGGTTTGATTAATCAAACCCCTACAGTCTAAAATCTAAGTTCTATTATTTCTTGGTAATATTTTTAATGTCATTAATAAACCTATTTAATGAAACCGGATGTACTGATTTGCTGCTATTTTTATAAGGATCAACCGGAGCCATAAGAATATACTTCATTTCTGGAGATTGATATTCTTCAAAATTTAATTTTCCATCTTTATCTGTATCATATGACATAAAGTCTTTTTTAACCTGTTCAGGTGTAACATTATGTCCTGAGCCTGCGGCCATTCCATGAGCAACTTCTACAACCATATCAAGTTCTTCATTTTGATCTATAAATGAATTTCTGTTTCTGTCCAACATTCTGAACATCTGATTTAAAGTGCTTTTTATACCAGCAGTATCTGAAGCTAAAAACTCATCATAAGTAACAATTGCATCTTTATTTGTATCCACCTGATCAAACATTTTTTTCATTACGTCTTCATGCTCTGATTCTAAACCTTTAAATTCGTTAAAAACCAATTTTTTATCTTTATTTTTATCAGCAAAAGCAAACCTTTTATCTACCATTTTCTTAATTAGAGCATCTGCATTTGGTTTAACGGCAAATGACTGAGCGACCTGTTCAGTTTGCAAATCATTAGCAATTAAGTTATCACTGGCACAGGAAGTTAAACTTAGCAAAAGAAATGAACCGGAAATGAAAGAAACAATTTTTTTCATATTAAATACTACCTTTTTGAAATGACTTAGAAGAGATATTACCATGAAAAAGGTTTTTTACATATAGAAAATTATGGTTTAAAATTTAAAATCTGATTAGTAAATATAGGGTAATTTACCGGCTCAAAAGTAAATGTTTTCATTTCTTCTATCGCCTGTTGAGGGGTATAACGGTTAAATTTTATTCTGTAAAGAGCAACCAATGTTCCGGTACGATCTCTTCCCCCTTTGCAATGAACAAATAAAGGCTGATTTTTTGGATTATTGACAGTATCAAAAAATTGTTTGATTATTTTATCTGGAACAGGTTTATCAAAAGGAACCTGGATATTAAAAAATTTCATTTTTAAACCAGTAACGGTTGCTTTTTCCTGAGCCACCTGGGCTGCTTCTGTAGGATCACCAAGACCTCTGAAACTAATTACTGATTTAAAATTATTTTGTTTTAGAGCCTGTAAATCTGCGTCAGTAGGTAAACCACCCCTGTATAAAAACTCATTTACTTTTCCAAATCTATAGATATTTTTTAGATCAGATGTCTGTTCACCTTGAGCATTAAGGGTAGATATATAATTTGGTTCATGCTCAGAAACATTGATGTCCTGTGGAGCACTGACAGGAGTAACATCATAATTTTGTCCACAACCTGTTAATACAGATAATGTAAATAACCCAAGTAAAATTTTTCTGAACATTATTTTTTGACCCTAAAATTCTATCTCTCTAAAAACTTATAGAGATTATTTTTAAAAATTGTCTTATCGTATAGTTAATTTTGGTAAAAAAAATGGTTAAATTATTTCCTAACCTGAATATTTCATAATTTTTACCACAGATGTCTCAGATAAGGTAACAGATTAACACTGATAAGAATTTAATAAAATATATGTTTTTAATTTTAAAATCTGTTTTATTTGTTAATATCTGTTCTTATCTGTGGTTAAATATCTTTAAAGGCTAATCCCGGTAATTAATTTAAAATCTAGAATATGGATATAAAAAAATTAGAAAATTTTATTAACTCTTACCCCTTTGAAAAACTACATTATGATGGCTGGGGATTGCATCCTTTAGCCCAGGTCAGAATAGTGCAGATCATTGCCATGATAAATCCTAAGCGGGTAATCGAATTTGGCTCAGGTGGCTCAACAATTTTACTTTTAGATCTAAGAAAATACTTAAATCTTGAATATTTAATTGATTCTTTTGAGCATAATAAAACTTTTGCTTTAAATCTACCAGAAAAGGCTTATTATTTAAATATGATGTATAGAGAACTGCTCACTTGTTCAGATAATGATTATGAAGCGATGTTTTCTGACAAAAAAATTTATCCAGAGAAATTTCAATCATCAGCGCATCTAAAAAATATCCCCACAGCAAAAAACTGTTTTTATCAGGTTTTACCAGATGATTTAAAAGGAATATATGATTTGGTAATTCTTGATGGCCCGCATGGAAATGGCAGAAGCCTTGCTTATTTACATCTTTTAAACCATTTAAAATCTGGCACTTTTATTCTAATTGATGATTTTGATCATTATGATTTTGTTGAAAGATGTGAAATGGTCTTTAAGATCAAAATACATGAAAAAAGGTTTTGTGGTGGAATAACCCAGGACAGATTTGCTGTTGTTCAGGTACTATAAACAAGATAAAATAATAGTTGTTTCGGTAGATCCCCATTAGGGAATTTGAAAGTTATTTCGGTGCTCCGAAACAGGGGCCCCTTTAGGGGAATTATATTTTAAATAACAGGTAAAAATTTAGTGACTTTAGCATATAAAGCTTCAACTAATTTTAAATTTGACGATTTATTGGGTCTGCTACCCTGGATTCCAAGTGGGCCTGTACTTGATACCGGTTTTGGTAGTGGCGAATTAGCTGCGGCAATTTCTAAACATGGTTTACCTGTAGAAGCTCTTGAAGTTGAACCAAATAAAGTAATTCAGGCATATAACAATTTTGGCAGTGAAATATGCTGGATAATTTCAGATATTCGTAATTACCAACTAAAAGAAAATCATTATGCTGCAATCTTTTGCCTGAATATTTTGCCATTTATTCCAAAAGATGAGCATTTTCAGCTTCTAAAAAAATTCGAAAAAGCAATAAAACCAGGAGGAATTCTTGTTATTTCTGGTTTTAACAGTGATGATCCATCAAAAGACCAATCTTTAGCAATGTACAAAGAAAAGGAAAAATTTGAACCAACAGGGATACTTGCTTATGGTGAATTATCTGAATACTTTAAAGAGTGGGAATTCTGGTATCAGTTTGAAGGGGTTGTGGCAGATAATCATCCGCCTACAGGAGCTCACTTTCATGGTATATCTCAAATTATTGTCCGAAAACGTGGTAAAAAAAACGCTCTAAATTCAAACAGAATTGATTGGAAATCTCTGCCAAAACTTGGTTCAGGAATTGGCTGGAGGCCAAAAATAGCAGATGTTGTTGAGAATAATCGGGATGTAAATTTTATCGAAGTGATGCTTGATGATTTTTTGGATCCTGTATATGATTCGGCTCTGGCAAAGCTAACCAAAAAATTTACGGTAATTCCTCACGGGGTAGAATTATCAATTGGTTCTGCTCATGGAGTTGACAGTGGTTATCTTCTGGATGTTGCCCGGGTTATTGCAAGGTGCAGAAGCCCGTGGTGGAGTGACCATCTATGTTTTAC
>CAYRDV010000192.1:0-11323 GCA_964422885.1 uncultured Candidatus Sericytochromatia bacterium | reverse complement strand
ATTAGGTAGTTTACCTGTTACCATCCTGGCAGCTGGTATTGGTCTGGCTGGTGCTATTGGTACTCATTTCCTGTCACAAAGTACTGGTTTGTATGATTCAATTAAAAATGGTGTAAAAGGTCTGATGGGTGCTCCTGTTACCCCTTAATTATGAAGGGGTTTGATTAATCAAACCCCTACAAAAAATTGCTTGTTCGTATTATTCAAACTGGAAAAATATTATTCTCCATTTTGATAATCTCTAAATCTCTTTCTTCTCCATGGACTCTGAATAACAGAGTCCTTTTTTATTGAAAAAAAACCGAAAATTTTTACTTAATTATCGGGCTTGTAATTTCCAGATGTTTAGAATTTTCACCTTGAGGTTTTACTGCTAATAACTCATTTTTACCAATAACAAAATCTCTTCTGTTAAAATCAACCATTGAATAAATACCACTATCCATTCTGATTGCATCGACAGGGCAGGCTTCAACACACATTCCGCAAAAAACACATTCCAAGAGATCAATATCAAAGCGACCAGGATATTTTTCTATTTTGTGATCAGGTGATTCCGCAGCTTCTATATGAATACAGTTGGCAGGGCAGGCAGTTGCACACATCATACAGGCAACACATTTTGGGTCCCCGTTTTCTCTTTGGGTTAAACGATGTTTTCCTCTGTATCCTTCAGGAATTCCTTTTTTCTGATTGGGATAATCAATAACAGGCATTCTGTTAAGGTTAACAAGATTTTTAAGCATATGCTTAATAGTTACGCCTAAACCTTTAACAATTTCAATAATATATATATTATCTTTTAGGTTATCAACATCTCTTGAGATTTTTATCATCTTATACTCCCAAAAATAGCATTACAACACCAGTAATAAAAATATTTGCCAGGGCCAGTGGTAACAAGGTTCCCCACCCAAGATTCATCAACTGGTCATATCTGAATCTCGGAAGTGTCCATCTTACCCATACAAACATCCAACACATAAAAAACACTTTAAATAAAAAAATACCAACCTGGGCAGAAAAAGCAAATACTGCCGGAGCCCAAGACGGAAGCTCGATAAAACTTATAAGTACAAGTACTCCAATTAGAGTTATACCTATTAGTGAAGCAATCGTTGAAAAAATTAAACCTTCATAATCTCTTGAATCTTTCCATCTATAGCGGTGGTTTTCATGATACTGATAGAGCCTGTAACCAATAAAAAAGGTGGCAAGACTACCTGCTACAAGAGAAGCCTGCATTAAAATTTTATAATTAGCCATCAGGCTTTCAGTATTTAAAAAAGGAACCTGCCATCCTCCAAGATAAAGAGTAGTTATCAGAGCAGAGGAAACAACCATTGCCACATATTCAGCCATAAAAAATAAGCCAAATTTCATACTACTATATTCAGTATGAAAACCTGCAACCAATTCGGATTCACCTTCAGCAAGATCAAAGGGTGTACGGTTTGTTTCAGCAAACGCACAAATAATAAAAATAATTGCCCCAATTGGCTGAACAAAAATGCCCCACTTGGGTATAAATCCCCAGAGTAGTTCACCCTGTTGTTGAACAATATCATTTAGGTGAACTGTGCCAGATAGCATTAATAAACCAATAACCGATAATCCCATTGGTATTTCATAGCTAAGCATCTGAGCAGCAGAGCGGATACCTCCCAGCAAAGGGAATTTACTGTTTGATGACCATCCGGCAAATACTATTCCATAGACTGATAAGGATACTATGGCAAAAAACCACAAAAGTCCTGCATCAATATTCAGAACCTGCATATGAATTACCTTTTCACCAATCTTTAAATTATCAGCAAAAGGAATAACCGCGAAGGTCATCAGGGATACAGCCCCGGCAATAAAAGGAGCAAGATAGTAATAAAAGCGGTTTACGGATGAAGGTGTAATGTCTTCTTTGAAAAATAATTTTATTGCATCTGCAACCAGATGTACAAGTCCACCAAGACGAATAAATCCGATTGATGCTCTGTTTGGTCCTATTCTATCCTGGATTATAGCTGAACCTTTTCTTTCAAGCCAAACCAGAACCGGTACCAGAGATAAGCATAAAATGACAACAAATAAGGCTTTAGCTAAAATTATTCCAAAATCTAACATCAAATATTACCTTAAAACTAATTCAAACATTACTTTATGATTTAACAAAAAAATTACGGCCTTCCGAACAAAAGTTAGATTCATTATAACAAACTGCCTTTAATTATAAAAAGATCTTATTATCAGTTTAGCTTGATTGGCAAAATCTGCTCTATCGCTTTTTTCAGTTCATCACAACAGATTGGTTTAACCAGAAAAGATGAAAAGTGTGTATCTTCAGCTCTTTTTTTGGCAATACTATCAGAATTTCCGGTAGTATAAATCAAAGGAATATCAGAGAATTTTCTAATTTCAAGCATTGTGGAAATACCATCCATTGTTCCTTTTAATTTAAGATCCATCAGAATTAAATCAGGTTCACTATCTCTTACAGCACTAACCGCTTTTTCACCATTTTTTACAATAGCAGTAACTTTATGCCCCATTTCTTCCACACATTTTTTCAGAACCATTGCTACTATCATTTCATCTTCTACAATTAGTACCTGTTTCATAATTATTGAAGCTCTGCAAAAGTAATAACAAATTTTGTTCCATTTTTGTTGTCAAGCTCAATTTTTCCGTCAAGCTGCTCAACAAGAGCGTTTACCAATGATAAACCTAGAGAATTATCCTGATTTTCAAAGGAACTCATATCAATGCCAATTCCATCATCTTCGATAGATAAAACATAAAATCCGACATTTTTCGTAAAACCAATTTTTATATTTCCCTGAGTCTTATTTTTAAATGCGTATTTAAATGAGTTGGATAATAGCTCATTTAAGATCAAACCACAGGGTATGGCAATTTTAATATTTAAAAATATATCTTTTATATTAACATCAACATTAACGTTTGTAGCATTATCCTGATAAGATTTTTTTATATGATTTACCAGTTCTCTGGTATATTTGGAAAATCCAATTTTTGAAAATGCCTCAAGTTCATAGAGTTTTTCATGAATTAAAGCCATTGATTTAATTCTGCTCTGTGACTCCTTTAATATGGCTTTTACCTTTTCATTTTTTGTATATTCCGCTTGAAGATACAATAAACTTGAAATTACCGCTAAATTATTTTTGACCCGGTGATGAATTTCTGCAAGTAAAGTTTCTTTTTCTGTCAAAGAGGTCTTCAAATTTTCTTCAATTTTTCTTTGTTCAGTAACATCAAAGGTTATACTTAATAATTGTAGAAGATTATTATTAGAATCTTTTTCAAAAGCAACCTCATAGGTATTTACCCATTTCCAATCCCCATTTGTATGCTTTAACCTGTATTGATAAATAATCGGGACTTGATTATCTGCATCTTTTGAATTTAAAAGAGTAATTGCGTTTTGATTCTGTAATAAAATAGCTTCCAAATCTTCGGGATTAACCAGAGAAAGAAAAAATTCAGGGCCACCAGTAAATAATTTTTCCTGAGTATAACCAAGAATTCTTTCAATAGCTTTACTTACATAGGTATATTTTTGTTTTTCAAGGTTAAAAACAGCGATAACCCCAGGAATGGCTTCAGCAATAGCCTCGATAAATATTTTATTTCTGTTAAGTTCTTCTTCTTCTCTTTTTCGTTCTGTTATATCAATAGCAGAGCCGATAAATTGCCAGATAGTACCATCTTCTTTCCTTTTAAAAACAGTAGAACTTTCATGTATCCACCGCCAATCACCATTTTTATGTTTACAGCGAAAGTCCCTGGTTTTTACTTCGCCATCTTTAATCAGGTGCTGAACAGCTCTTAACTCAGCCAATTTTATCAAATCATCGGGGTGCATAAAATGAGCAACAATATTATCAAGACCAAAAATTTCTTCTTTGGTATATCCTAAAAAGTTATTAATTTCATTATTAACATAAATAAGCTTATTTTCGATAACATCAAAAATATAAAGAATTGCAGGAGTATTTGTAACGATATTTTGAATAAAGTGTTTTTTCTCTCGTAATTCTTCTTCAAGAGACATAAATATATTTTCGTATTTATAAATCCGTTCCTGCAGTTTTTTGTTTTCATCTTTTAAACGGCTTATTTCAAGAGCTAGAGATTTATCTGTCATATACACTTTAAAGTTTGAAGCTTAAAAATTATCTAAATTTTAACCAAGCATTTCTATAAAATTATACTCCCTAATCCTAAACAAAATAACAAATTTAGTATAGAATGAAGAAATAAATCTATAAACTACAAACAAACTGTGCCTGAGCGATGACAAAAAATTATATTGATAAGTTTACTTTTTTAAGTTTAGTTATTATTGCTTTAGTAGTTTTTTCCTGTGACAGAGTACCACCTAACCCACCAAAGCCCACACCAAAACCAACACCTCAGCCAACAGAAAGTCCACCAATTGTTACACCTTCAGTAATGGAAGAAGTATATGCACCCACTCTATTTTTTGATTCGGGTGAAAAAGATCCCCTGACAACAGTAGAGGCCTTTATGCAGGTAGGCCCAACTCTACAGGGCAGAAAGGGAATAAAACGTTATAAAATTATAAAAGAAAAGCCTACTCTGGAAGACCTTGCCCAAAATACTTCAAAAAAAGTAAAAATTGATGGGGATGAATATGAACTAATGCTTCAGACAAAAGCTCAGGTTAGCAGGTATGAAGGAGTGGTATATACGAGAAAACTTCAGAAAAATGATTTTACCTATATTCAATACTGGTTTTTTTATTCATTTAATGATACCAGTAGCCTTGGTGGAAATGCCATTACCAGAAAGTGTGGGAACCACCAGGCTGATTGGGAACATATATCATTAAAAATAAATACGGCAAAATTTGAAGCAGCAAAGGATGATGAAGGGTACTTAAAAGCAATAGAAGAGTTATATTTTTCCCAACATGGTAAAGGTCAGAATGATGAACGTAAATTTAGGAAGACAAAAGATAAGGAAGTCCATTTTGAAGGAACACATGTAAAAGCCTACCCTGCCAGAGGCTCACATGCCACCTATTATGAACCTCATAAAGGTCCGGGTTATTTGTTAATAAAAACGTTGGGACTATATGATCATGCAGATGGAAAAGGTATTGCCCTGAAAAGTCAGGGGCATCTTATTGATTTACCTTCACAACCCTGGAGTAAATATGCAGGCCGCTGGGGAGAAATATCAGATGATATCTGTAATCTGGCAGAATGGTTTAGCGATGCTTCAAATGACGGACCACCCGGCCCAATCCAGCAATTACCTGGTTCTGACTGGGATATGCAACCTAAACCTTAAACTCTTTTTCTTCTTACTCCAAGAAATTTTCTTAAGGAAATTTAAAGGAAACAGCCAATGTTTTTAAAGTTTAGTTTCATATGATGATTACATAATAAATTACCTAAATGAGCCAACAGAAGATTTTATTAACAAACTTATCAGTTTTTTGATTTCAGAGTAACTAGGTCATAGGAATTTTATTATTTATAATGATATGATAAATTACAAAAAGAGCTTGTATTGAAGTAGAGAATCAAATTTTAAAGACATTATTTCTGATATTCTTGCCACTGTTGACATAATTCAAGATGACACAAGAAGATATGATAAGGGTAACTGATGCTACAAGACCATAGACAAAAAATTTTTGAAGGGAATCATTCCTTAATTTTTACTGACATACTACAAGATTTTGAAGGCCCTGTAATTGTTAAAGTCTTAAAAAAAGAATTTCCCTCTTTGTCAGAAATAGTACAGTTTAATAATGAATTTGAATTTACCAGGGATTTGAATATTCAGGGTGTAAGAAAAGCTTATGATAAAACCAAAATAGAAAATCAACCGGCACTTATACTAGAATATATTCAAGGTCAAACCTTAAAAACAGAACTTCAAACTGCTTCATACCCAATATCCAGACTTCTGGAATTAGCTATTAACATTGTTCAGACCTTAGAAGAAATTCATAAACAAGGCATCATTCATAAAGATATAAATCCTGCCAATATTCTGATCGAAGGAAAATCTGGTAAACCTTATCTGATTGATTTCGGAATTTCCTCAAAAATTGATTTAAAAATTTCTTTTTGGGGGAATCCAAATCTACTGGAAGGTACACTGGCATATATTTCGCCGGAGCAAACAGGCCGGATGAACAGAGTTATTGATTATCGGACAGATTTGTATTCATTTGGAGTTACCTTATATGAAATGCTGACTTTACAATTGCCTTTTGTAGCTGAAGATAGTATTAGTTGGGTTCATACCCATATTGCCAAAGAACCTTTAGCCCCCCATTTAATCAATACTGATATTCCTGAAAACCTTTCCAGAATAGTTCTTAAGCTGATGGCTAAAAATGCAGAAGAACGTTATCAATCAGCTTTTGGCCTGAAACAGGATTTAGAACAACTCTTACAAACTCTATCTGAAAAAACATCTTCGATGTTTGTTATGGGAAAACATGATTTTTCAGCCAAATTACACATCCCCCAAAAGTTATATGGCAGAGATAAAGAGAGCGAGACTTTATTAAGTGCTTTTGAGAGAAGCAGTCTAGGTTCTCAGGAACTATTGTTAATCTCAGGATATTCTGGAGTAGGAAAAACAGCTTTGGTTAATCAGATACATAAACCTATTACAGAAAAACAAGGTTATTTTATTTCTGGAAAATTCGACCAATTTCAACGAAACATACCTTACTCAGCCTTTACTCAGGCATTTAATCAATTCTGTAATTTTCTTATGACTGAAAGCGAAGCTAGTTTGCTAGAGTGGAGTCAACTTATTCTTAATGGAGTTGGGCAAAATGGTCAGGTGCTGCTTGATATTATTCCAAAACTTGAAAATATTATTGGCCCTCAGCCAGAGATTCCTGAACTTGGCCCACAGGAATCTCAAAATCGTTTTAACATCTATTTTGGATATTTTATTAAAGCTATCAGCCACACAAAACATACCCTTACTATTTTTATAGATGATTTCCAATGGGCCGATTTAGCTTCACTGGAATTATTAAAATTAGTATTTTCTGAGCCATGTCCTTTACTCCTGATCGCAGCATACCGGGACAATGAAGTCACTCCCAAACACCCGTTTATGTTAACTTTGGATGAAATCAAATCTCAACAGTTAAATATCAATCAAATCCACCTCCGTAGCCTGATTTTAGAAGATGTTGAAGCCTTGGTTACAGAAACATTAGAAACAAATAATAAATCTTCTCTCAAAAAACTTATTGATTTAATTTATGAAAAAACACATGGTAATGCCTTTTTCGTGAATCAGTTTTTGTACTCCCTTTATGAGGAAAAACTTCTGAGTTTTGATTTTGAGCAGGAGCAATGGCTCTGGGATATTTCACAAATAAAAGCGAAAGACATTACAGATAATGTAGTTGAATTCATGGCCAACAAAATCAACAAGCTCCCCGAAAGTACACGAAAAATATTGACATTGGCCGCTTGTATAGGTAACCAATTTGATCTAACCACTCTGGCAACTATTTCCAAATCTCCACATCAGGAGACAGCTTTAGCTTTACAATCATGTTTGATTGAAGGTCTGGTCGTGCCACTAAGTAATATGTACCAACTAATTGCCCTTTTAACGGAAGGTATTAGCCAGGAAGCCAATGAGACCTACAAGTTTATTCATGATCGGGTTCAACAGGCAGCTTATTCACTGATTGGCTCTGAAGATAAACAGAAATATCACTTACAAATAGGCCGCTTACTTTTAGCCAGTACTAAGAACAAAGGCAGAGAAGAGCTCCTGTTTGATATTGTTGAACATTTACATTTAGGATTATCTCTGGTAGAAATACAAACAGAATATATTCAAATTGCCCATTTAAGCCTACAAGCAGGACTAAGGGCCAAGATGTCTTCAGCTTATGAGTCAGCACTAAAATATTTGAAAATTGGTTTGGGGTGTTTATCAGGAAACACTTGGGAAGAACAATATGATTTAACTCTTATGCTTTATGTTGAAGCCATTGAATGTGCTTATATCATTGGGGATTTTGAGCTAATGGATGACTGGTCCAAATTAGTTTTGAATCAAGCTAAAAATCTATTGGATAAAATTAAAGTTTATGAAGTTAAAATAACATCACTGATGACTCAATACAGGCTTGAAGAAGCTGTAAAAACAGGGCTTGAAGTTATAGAACTATTAGGATTTGTTCTGCCTCTGAATCCCACTTTGGAATCTCTTCAACAGGCTCTTGGAGAAAGTTTTCAGCAACTGGAAGGCAAAACTGCTTTTGATTTGCTGGAATTGCCTAATATTACAGAGCCAACCATGTTAGCAACTATTAGCCAACTGTTGAACATTAACCTGCCTGCTTATTTTTTCAGGCCCCTACTCTATCCTGTATTGGTAGCAAAGGAAATCAGTTTGATTGCCCAATATGGAAATGTGCCTGAATCAGCCTTCGTATATAGTACTTATGCGATGATTTTATGTGGTGTTGTCGGAAATATTGAACAGGGCTACCAATTTGCCCAGGCGAGCAGAAAATTACTAACCAGGTACAATTCAAAACCAGTGGAAGGTCGTACTCTAATGGTTTTGGGAAATGGTGTTTTACACTGGAAAGAATCAATCTGGGATTATCTTAATTCCTATTTAGTCGCCTATAAAGCAGCGCTGGAAACAGGAGACTTAGAATTTGGGATGCAGGCTGCCCACAGCTATTGTTTTAACATCTATTTTATTGGTCAGGAATTACATCAGGTTGTTAAGGAAATGGCCCATTATGAAGAGATCATTGTAAAACTAAAAGTTGCTACCACCCTTCACTTTCTACGCATGTATTACCAATCTGTTTTAAATCTGAGCACACCAAGCGATGATCCAAGCTTATTACAGGGTACAATTTACCGTGAAAGTGAGATGTTAGCGATTCATTATGAAGCCAAAGATCGTACTTCCGTGGCTTTGCTTTACTTTAATAAGCTTCTTCTGGCATATTTATTTGAGGATTATAATCGGGCTCTTGAATATAGCAAAAAAGCTGAAGAATATTTAGATGCTTTAACAGGACTGACACATATTGCTATTTTTCATTTCTATGATTCTTTGGTTCATTTAGCTATTTACCATAATGTAGATTCAGAAACACAAAAAATTCTGCTTGAAAAAGTAGCTGCAAATCAGGTAAAAATGAAGAAATGGTCAGAACATGCCCCTGGAAATTATCTGCAAAAATATCTTCTGGTTGAAGCCGAAAAATCCTCTTTGTCTGGACAATTTAAAGAGGCGATAGAACACTACGAAAATGCGTTATGTATAGCTCAAAAAAACAAATACCTCAATGATGAAGCACTTATCAATGAGTGCTTTGGTAAATTTTGGCTAAAAAATGGCTTGCAAAAAGTTTCATCAGTTTATCTTTATGAAAGCCTTCGTCTTTACGAATACTGGGGTGCTACTGAAAAAGTTAAACAACTGGAAAAAAAGTATAATGATTTGCTAAATCCGCTTCATCAAAAACACACAAAACTACACTCAGATCCACTCACCACTTCCAAAAAAGAGTCTCAGTTCAAACTGGACTATCTTACACTCTTAAAATCCACCAGGGCAATTTCTCAGGAGATCAACCTGGAGTCATTGTTAGAAAGGTTACTACAGATTATTTTGGAAAATGCCGGGGCTGATAAGGGCTATTTGCTTTTACCTCAGGAACAGGAATTATATATTGAAGCCTCCAGGAAACTCTCCGGTCAGGTTCAAATCCTCCAACATCTTCCTTTACATCAGCAGGAAGAAATTCCACAGGGTATTATTCAATATGTCTTACGTTCAGGAGAACCACTGGTGTTGGATGATGCTATGAATGATGAACATTTTGGTCAGGATATTTTGATTAAAAAACAAAAAATAAAATCTTTATTATGTATGCCAGTTTACCATCAGGGAAAAATTTCCATGATTTTATATTTGGAAAACAGTCTAATGACACAGGTCTTTACCATGAACCGTTTGGAGTTGCTTGATGTTCTACTTAGCCAGGCAGTAATATCTTTGGAGAACGCCCATTTGTATCATTCGCTGGAAGATAAAGTCAGAACTCGCACACAGGAATTGATTCAATCTGAGAAAATGGCGGGCCTGGGAACACTGGTTGCTGGTATCGCTCATGAAATAAATAACCCGAATAATTATATATTAGGAGCAGCATATAATCTGGAAATAATTATTGATAAATTAAAAAGTTTTATTTTTGAACTTGCAGATGAAGAAGATGCAAATTTCACAAATCTTTTTGAAGATTATTTTTCAACTATAAATAATGGTCTAACAGATATTAAAACCGGAAGTAAAAATATTGAAACAATTGTTAGCAATCTGAGGTTGTTTTTAAGGCAGGGAAATAATGTAAATATTAATTTTGATCCTTCAAAAGGAATAGAGTCTATTATTAGCTTAATAATTTCAAAATACAGTCAATATATCGACATTAGTTATAATTTTTCTATTAATAGGAAAATTGATTGTTTCCCAAACGAATTAAATCAGGTATTTATGAATATTATTATAAATGCTTGTCAGGCGGTAATGGATAAACAAAAGGTAAGGGCGTTTTCCCAGAAGGGATTCCCAAAGGTCACTGAAACGCCCCTACAAAAAGGTTTTCTGAAAATAACAAATTATTTAAAAGATAATTATCTGGCAATTGAATTTAAGGATAATGGTTGTGGTATGTCTGAAGAAGTTCAGAAAAAGTTATTTGAGCCTTTTTTTACAACCAGGGATGTTGGGGATGGAAAGGGCTTGGGGATGTCAATTGCTTATGGAATAATTGAACATCATAATGGTAAAATTGAGATTTATTCTGAGATTGGTAAAGGTTCAACTATTACAGTTTTATTACCTTTTAAAAAGTATAAATGATAAACAATTAACTTAAACTTTTGGGTTCCTTTTATTTACCTTTAAATTTGCTGCTGTAAAAAATGATTTTTTAAATAAATTTACTTAAACAGGTAATTTTCTAACTTTCCAATCTTTGATATTCCTCTTTCTGAGAGAAAAAGTAACTCCAACAAGAAAAATTTCTTTTTTACCTGCCAAATAGCTTTCATAATAAAACTTTTCCTGTATTTGCTCGATTGCTTTTTTGGGACCTCTTCCAATTTTAAACTCAAATATATATACTGTCTCATCCGTTTCTACAACTGCATCTATTCGCCCCTTGCTGACAGAAACTTCTGATTGAATATTTACTCCGATAAGCTTAAATATTAAGTAAAAGATTGTATGATAATATGATTCTTTA
>CAYRDV010000191.1:0-11325 GCA_964422885.1 uncultured Candidatus Sericytochromatia bacterium | reverse complement strand
ACAAAATATTTTTTATTTTTTGATTTTAACTGTTGACTTTTAAGACAATCGCTAAGTCTCCTCTCTTCAAAGAGAGGAGACTTTAAAAAATTGACCTAAGAGGGGAATGATAAAACAATTGGGAATGAGTACGATATTATATTCAATACCTTTAAATTTTTTCATTAGTTTTAACATTCCCGATTGGTTACGAGTTATTTCTGGTAACAAAGTACTCTATGGTCAATAAAGAAAAGGAAGATTCTGATAATATACTAGTTATCTAAATCATTTGAATCATAGTCAAATTTTAAAACTAAATTGTAATTTTGTTTAATCTGGGTTTATAAATATCTTTTACAAATAAATATTAAGTTCTGAAATGGCGTGATAGTAAATATTTTAAGCTGGTTACTTAAAAATTAAAAAATACTTTTTAAGTTAACTAATTCTTAAACTTATCATATATAAACCATAAGAAAGTTATTTGCAATTCCTGCGATAACTATTAAGTAATAATTGGTAGAGAAAAAGAGTAAGGTATTATATTATGAAGTTAGCAAAATTCTGTGTTCTTCTTGCAAGTACTTTAATAATGACATCATGTGGTGGAACAGAAGTCTATTATGTTTACCAGTCAGCTGATGGTTCAATGCAACCGATGCCAGCTGGAGGAGCTCCAATGCAGGCTCCTATTCAGCAGCAAGCTGCACCTCAGTCACAGGCTATTATGAATGATGTTGCTCCAGCTCCTGCTGCAGCACCTGTTACTTCTACAAAAAGTTCAAAAACTAAAACTACAAAATCTACAGCAACTAGTGGTACACATTTAGCTTCACAGCCTGCACCAACCAAGCCAGGAGCCGCTCCTGCTGCTGGTGGCTCAGTAGAAGATAAATTATTAACCAAAGCAAGAGATGCTTTTGCTGCATTACAAACTATGTCTGCAACAGTAAACAATTTTGAAAAAGGTAATAGTGGTGTTGAAGGTACAGGTCAGGTAAAAATTAACTTCAAAAAGCCTTCAAGTTTGAAAATTGATGTTGTATCCAGTTCTGATACAAGCCAAGTTGGAGCAAAGCTTGCATACAGCGATCCAAGCACAGCTAAAGTAAGACCAGCAGGTGGATTAAGCTTTGTATCAATAAGTTTACCAATGACCGATAATAAATTATTATCAGGGCGTAAATATCAGTTAAATCAGATTGATTTGGCTGCAACTGTTCAACGTCTTACAAAGTCTGGAACAAAAGCTAAATTAGCTGGTCAGACAACTGTTGGCGGAAGTAAGGTTGTTTTACTTGAGATAACCCCGGTTGGCCATTTTGATTCAAGAATTACAAAAGAAGTACTTGGCCTGGATATGGCAACCTTTATGCCAAGAATACATGAAATGTATGAAGGTGGGACAAAAGTTTATGGAGTTCAGGTTTCAACATTAAGCGTGAATGCTCCTCTTTCTCCTGATGATTTATCCGTATAAAAGTTTTCTTAGCTTCCTAAAAGAAGCATTTTAATCTCTATTCTTTACTCTAAGGTACCGAAAGGTACTTTTTTTATTTTCGGTATTTCCGAAAACAGGCTCCAGTACTCTGGAGAAATTTCTGTACTCAGAAACAGGGCCCCGGTACTCTGGGAGTAATTTTGGGTAATTTGTATACTTAAAATGATGAATTTTCTAAGAAATATCCTGGGCTTCAGCTCGTCTTAATGCTCTTTGTATTTCTTTGGATTTTATCTGATTTATTACCTTTAAAAATTCTTCTGGTTTTAAAAAACCAGAAATAGTAAAATTATGGAGAAAATTACCTTTTTTATCAATAAAAATGACAGCTGGTAAACCAATAATGCCATATTTTTTAAATAGCTCCTGTACTTCTGCTGTATTTTTTGTGGCATCTATTTTTATTGTTACAAAGTGATTTAACTCTTCTATTACTTTTTTATCTGTATAAGTAAATTTATCCAGTTCTATACAAGAAGCACACCAATCAGCATAAAAATCAATTACGGTAAATTTATTTTCCAGCATTGCCTGTTTTAAACCCTCTTTTTCTGAAGATAGCCACTTAATTTCTGTTTTCTCTATAATATTTTTATCTTCTATTTTAGAAGAAATATTGAGAGAAGGTAAAAAAACTCCTTTTACAATTAATGAACCAACAAATAAATATAAACCTGCTGAAATTATCAGAATGCCAAAACTTTTTTGTAATTTTAATTTCGTTGTTGAATTTATTTCCAGTCTGAGATTTGCTCCAAAAAAGGTCCCAGTTATTACTAAAAAGCTTCCAAGCAATAAAGTAAAAATATAATCAGGTAATATTGGCCTGATATAATAAAAGGCCACACAAAACATCGCAAAACCCATTCCTTTTTTTATTGTTTCCATCCAGTAACCAGCTTTTGGCAAATTTACCAGGGCATTGGAAAAGGTGCCAAAGATTACCAGTAATAGTCCCATTCCTGTTGCGAAGGTAAATAGAAGCCAAAAACCTAAAAAAGCATTTTTTGTTTGGGCAACATAAGTAAGCATCCCTACAATAACCGGACCAACACAGGGAGTAGCAATCAAACCTGAAATAAGACCCATTACAGCAACGCCTAAATAATTACCCTTCGACTGTTTCTGGTAAATTTTTGACAATTTTGTCTGAAATCCAACTGGAACCTGGACAAAAAAAACATCAAACATACTTAAGCCCATAAGAACAAAGAGTATGGCAATTGAAGATACAATTACCGGGTTTTGTAAAACTGAACCGAAAAGCGAACCTGTGAGTGCTGCAAATACTCCAAGAATTGAATAGGTAATAGCTATTCCCAGGACATAAACAACAGATAAAAGAAAACCCTGAAATGCTGTCCTGTTATTCTTTGCACCAATAACTCCGATAGTGATTGGTAACATTGGGAACATACAGGGAGTCAGGCTTGTTAAAATACCTCCAATAAAAGCAAGAAAAAATGCTAAAAACAGATTATTGTTTATTGCTTTACCAAAGTCATTTTGAGGTATTTCAGAAGTAGTGGTAGTGTTTAGAGCAAGATAGAAAGTATCCTGAACTATTTTTTTTTTACGATTTCAACTGTAGTAGAAATAGTTTTTTCCTGTGGTATAAAACATACTGTTTTTGAACAGCCCTGAAACCCCACAGTGGAAGAAAAAGCTAACTTTCCGGTTTTTACTTTGTCAGTGATTTCTACAGGAATTTTTACGATAAATGTTTTAGGGTAAATTTCTTTTTCATGATTTGAAAACTTATCCATTTTCTTTTCTGGTTTTGGATAAACAGGAGCTCCGAACTTTATGCCTGAAATATTATCTGGCTTGAAAGAAAGCATATCTTTATATAAATATGCTCCATTATCTATTTTAAAGGTAAGCAAAAGTTCAGTTTTTGAATTTGTTGATAATTTACTGTTTTTTAATTCTAATTTTGGTTCAAAAGGAAGCTTTAGTTTTCCTGTAATAAAACCTTCAGAAAGAGCTGGAAAACTCATAAAAATACTAAGAATTAAAGTAATGAAGTAAAGACTGATTTTCCCTCGAAACATAAAAACCTTTTACTAATTAATATATGAAATACAATAAGTTATTATAACCTGAAATTGTTTTTTTCGATTAAGCATTGCTTGGTAGAATTTTGTTTAGTCGTAATTCATTTAAGTTAAAAATTTTTTCCTTCCACAAAGGGGTGATATACAAATAAATTAGTAAAAGTTATAGTAATAATTTACTTGAATATAAATATTCTTCTGAAATTGGAGGCCTAGAGGTAAATAAAGGTGGTGAAAGCGCTACATACTATGCACCATTTATCGGAGGAATAGATAAAGTAAAATAAGCTCTATTCGTGGCTGGACTCCAGAAAAGAATTATTTGTCAAACATCACTGAAGCTAAAATTGCCAAACCATTCTTTAATTGACCCATGAGTCCCCTGTGATTAATCAACAGTTTGCAGTTAACCGGGAATGTTCAAACTAATGAAAAAATTTAAAGTTATTGAATATTATTTGGCACTCATTACTAATTGTTTGAATATTCCCATCTTTGGTCAATTTTAAACTCCTCCCTTTCCTAAAGGGAGGCTGGGTGGGATTCTTAAAAATCTTTAACCACCAAAGCTGATTGCTACGTTACCAATTGATTGAATCTTGATCTTAGGAGCAACTTCATTATAAGAAATTACCACTAAAGCAGGAAAATTTCTTTCTGTAAGCTTTTTAACATGTGGTCTGATTTGCGGGTTACACAATACAACCGGGTTATGCCCTGCATTTGTCGCAGATTGAACCTCATTTGCCAGTTTTGCCAAAATCTGTTGACTGATTTGTGGGTTAAGAGCAAGTACTGGACCTTGTGCCGTTTGCTGAATACTTTCCTGAATTGCCTGCTCAACTTTTGGATCAAGTGTAATAACCGGAATAATACCCTGCTCATTTGCCAGTACATTACAAATCTGCCTGGATAATGATTGTCTGGTAAGTTCTGATAATACATCAGGCTCTTTACTGAGCTTTGCAAAGTCAGTCAGTTTTTCAAGAATCGTACTTAAATCCCGGATGGAAACTCTTTCTCTAATCAGATTTTGTAATACTTTTTGAACATCACCAAGAGACATTAACTCTGGTATCAGTTCCTTTACAACAACCGGATGTTTTTCTTTAACTTTGTTAATCATTACCTGAACTTCCTGACGACTAAGGATTTCATGAGCATAGTTCTTAACTATTTCTGCAAGGTGTGTAATCAGTACGTTTGTCGGGTCAGTTACCATATATCCGAGCTGTGCTGCCCTTTGTGCCTCATAACCTGCAACCCATACTGCTGGCGTTCCGAAAGCCGGATCTTTGGTTGGGAAACCTACAAGTTCCTGGGAAATATCAGTTTCTGGTTGCTGAATTGCCAGCATATAACCCATCAGTATTTCACCCCTGGTAACTTCAATACCTTTTACTTTGATTGAATATTCATTTGGTTTAAGATTCAGGTTATCTTTAAACTGAACACCAGGCATAACAAAACCCAATTCCATTGCAATCTGAACACGCATTGGAACAATTCTGTCAAGTAGATCTCCACCCTGTGAAGGATCTACCAGAGGAATCAGATCCAGACCCATTTCCAGTGCAAGAGGATGAACTTCCATAACCTGAAGAACATTTTCCGGTTTCTTTGCTTCCTGTTCTGCGATACTTTCATCTTCATCATCAACAACCTGCTGAACTTTCTGAGTTCTTCTATAAGCCACAAATGAAACTAATAACAGGAAAACACCCATTCCAATAAAAGGTTTAGCTGGAAATCCGGGAACAAAACTCATACCTAAAATAAAGATACCAGCCAGACTTAAAGCTTTATATGAAGTAAATAACTGAGTCCTTAAGTCCTGAGCTAAGTTGCTCTCTGATACAGCACGGGTTGTTACCAAACCGGCGGATACGGAAATAATAAGTGCAGGTATCTGGGCAACTAAGCCATCACCCACTGAAAGCGTTGTATATCTTGCTGCCGCTTCAATGAGTTCCATATTATGCATGAAAACCCCGATAGCAAAACCACCAAGAATGTTAACTATAATGATGATGATACCAGCGATAGCATCACCTCTTACGAATTTGTTCGCACCATCCATCGTACCGAAAAAGTTAGATGCTCTTTCCAAATCTTTACGTCTTGCTTTTGCTTCTTCGGCTGTTATTAAACCAGCATTAAAGTCAGCGTCAATACTCATTTGTTTACCAGGCATAGCATCTAAGGTAAACCTTGCGGCAACTTCCGCAACACGCTTGGCACCTTCTGTAATTACCACAAACTGAATGATTGTTAAGATTAAGAAAATAACGATACCTACAACATAATTTCCACCAATTACAAAGTTAGCAAAAGTTTCGATTACTTTTCCACCATCTGCTCTTAAAAGAATCGATCTTGATGTCGCAACGTTTAAAGCCAGCCTAAACAATGTGACAACCAACAGCATCTGAGGAAAGACTGTAAATTCCAGAGGATCAATAACGTATAAGGAAACCATTACTATGATTATTGAAATACATAAGTTAATAACAAGCAAAAAGTCAATTATTTCCAGTGGTAATGGTAAAATTAATACCGCTAAAATAACTACTACAAGTACGGCAATTGCAATATCGCCTATAATACTAGATTTCTTTATATCTGTAGCCGCAGCCATTTGTTATTTACTATTTAAACCTTTATATCAAAATAATTACAAGTTATATATTAAAATCGAGAAAAAGCTTTTCAGCTCATTCTCGGTTTTTATTTTTTATACTGAAGCTGTAAGAGATTGCAATCTCTTCTTCAGGGATTGGGACACCATTTTCTGGGTCATTGGAGGTAGTACTGGATTATTTGCCAATCTGCTCCTAACTTCACTTTGGATTTCAGGATTTAGAAGGTTGATTACTTCGTCTGCCTGACTCGGATCTAACTGGGCCAATACAGCAACCAGTGTAGGAAGTCTTTCACTTGAAAGCAGGTTTGCTACTGTTTCTGCCTCAACTCCATAAAGGAAACCAAATGGGTTATCAGGAGGAGGAGTTACTGGAGCTCTTGATACTTCAACTTTATCTTGTGGAGCTGCTACCTCAGGACCACCAGCAGGAGCTGGTATTGCACCGCCAGGAGGACCTCCGGGTCCAGGTACTGCTGCATAGTCACCGACTCCGGGTACTGCACCAAATGAACCGGCTGCTTCAGGAGGAGGAACTTTCTTTCCAAGCAATGCTCCACCTATACCTGCACCAACAATCAGAGCAACCAAACCTGCAATTAGAGCAATCCACCACGGAATCATCTTTTTGGCTGCATCCATTTTTCTCATCTGTTCAGCTAATAATTGTTGGGTAGTATCATCAAAAACAACTTCTTTTACTGTAATAGCATCTCTGTTTTCAACAAAACCAATTGCCGATTTTACAAGTTCAGCTATATCAGTATCTTTTAGTTTTTGAGGCCCGGCAGCAGCATCATCCCCAGCATCAGCAGCGTCATCCCCTCCAGCTTTGGGGGTACCATACTGATAAGTAACCGAAGCGGTTATTCTTTTTATTGCACCCATAGCTGGAGTTACAAGCTGTTCCTGATTATTAAAGTTAAGCGTTTGCTGATCTGTATCTCTGTTTTGCTCAGCCATTTGCATGGGCTGATTAGGACTAGCAGGATTCGCTGGGTTTGCTGGATTAACAGGCTGTGCTGGATTCGCTGGATTTACCGGATTAACAGGCTGAACAGGTTGCCCCAGATTCGTTTGAGTACCAGGTGCTCCACTCATCTCACCAAACTTAGGTTCTTTATTTCTTTCTCTCAAAGTTTTAACTGCAATTGGTAAAGGAACACCAGATCTATCTACAACAGGGGTCATTTCCCTAATTCTTTTTTGAATAGCATCAAAGTTCATATCGATATCAACTTTGGGCTTTACATGTCCAGGACCAACGATCTTCTCAAGGATTTCAACTATTTTTGCTTCATATTTATTTTCAAGATCTTTTCTGATTTCAATTTGTTTGGCCAATTCTTTACTAAACTTACCTGACTCAGTTTCACTTGAGCCTTGCCCAGCCGCTAACATATGACCATCTGTATCACCTATTGTAACATTTTGGGGTTTCAGACCAGGAACTGAACTGGCTATTAAATGTGTAATAGCATCAATCTGCTCAGCACTAAATCCTCCACCAGAAGATAATTTAACAAGGACAGAGGCAGTTGTTGGCAGTTGCTGCTCCTGAAATAACTGTGGCTCAGGTACCACGATCATTACTTCGGCTCTTTCAACACCTCTCATCTTTTGAATAATTCTTGAAAGTTCACCCTGCATGGCCCTTTGTAAAGCTACCTTTTTTTCAAAGTCTGTACTAATGAAACCACCAGCTTTATCACCAAAAATTTCAAAACCAACTCTGCCATCATGTGGTAAACCCACCATTGATAAAGAAATTATTGCTTCATCTTTTTTTGATTTTTCAACAGCAACTGCACGACCTTCATCACGTATTTCATAAGGAATTCTTATTTCTTTCAAATGTTCAACTGCTTCACCAACAGATTTGGGAGGAAGATCCTTCATTATGATAACGTATTTATCTTCACCTTTTTGTCCCATTAAGAGAACTATAAGAGAAATAAGGAGAATAACTATAGCTACAAATGAACCCATTGCAACTAATCTTTGTCTCGGAGTAAGGTTGGAAAGTAGTCCCCCGCCAACTTCTCCTTCGTCAACTGCCATAGATAATCTATCTCCTTAAGTTAAATTTAAAATAATTACCCCACAATAGGAGGCCCTAAAAATCACATGTTCAAATATAAATGATATCTACTCAAAATCAAAATTCAAACTAAAATTAGCATAAGTATTGTAAAATAAACTTTCTAATTATTAAACCTGCATATTCATCAAAGTCTGGTATGCAGTTGCAATCTTGGTAGTAACTGTTGAAGCCAGATTACTAACCATATCAACCTGAGCTTGAGAAATCATCAGTGCATGTACATCTACATCCTTACCACTCATCATATCAACTGTTAGTTTATTTCTGGTATCAAAATCATCTATGATGCCGTTAAGAACATCAATAAATGATGAAGGCATATTATCCTGAGTAACTTCTTTTTTTTCAAAAGACAATGTTTCCTGAGGTTTGGTTATTTTTGAGGCTTCAAAAGAAAAACCATCAATTGCACTTGTATATACTGACATTTAATTAAACTCCTTATTTTCCAATTTCTAAAGCTTTGTTTACCATTGCTTTAGCTGCATTTGCGGTCTGAACGCTTGCATCATAGGCTCTGTTTGCCGCTATCATATCTACCATTTCATTTATTACATTGACATTTGGCATTTTCACAAAACCTTCTTTATTTGCATGTGGATGACCCGGGTTATGAACTAACTTGAAATCTGATTTATCCTCAGCAACCTTATAAGTTTGAACACCAGCTCCTATAACTTCAAGAGGGTCAGAACCAAAATCAAAAGCAGTCATCTCTGCTTCCAGTTCTTTATCCAATTCTTTTAACATTTCTGCAAAGATCGGCACTTTTCTTCTGTAAGCATCACCATTTGGGTTGGTGCTGTTAACATTTGAGATATTATTTGCAATCAGGTCAATCCATAACCTGTTTGAGGTCATACCTGTTGCACTAACTGACAAAGCACTAAATAAAGTCATTTAACTCTCTCTCCTCTTAAAATAATTCCCAATAACTTTTGTATTTGATTGGGTTTTAAATATAAAAAAGCTATCTTGCACTAATAATCGTTCTGTAGATTCTAAAATCACCTGAAACTATGGATGTGATCATATTATAATAGCTTGTATTTTTAATCATTTCTGCTACTTCCAGATCAACGTTTACATTGTTTCCATCTAATCTTTCTGAATTTTTTGTTTTTATAAGTATAGGGCTTGTTTCATTAATAACATCAGACTCACTAAGGTTTTTTGTACCAAAGTTAAATCCCATATCGGAACCATTTTTAAACCACTGGTAATCAAACGTGATACTTCCTTTTGAAAACTCAACACCCATATCTCCGTCACCTTTTCCGTGAATAAAAGCTAATTCCCTTCCTCTACTTAAGTCTGAGGCAATAAGCTTTTCGGTAAGAAGATCTGGAGGAGTATTAATTTCAGTTGCTTTAATACCTTTTGTTTTCTCTGACATCTGGCTGAGAGTTTCTGCAAATGAAAGATCTGCTCTTTTATAATTAGGCGTATTAGAATTAGAAATATTATTACTAATAATCTGATGCCTCATCGTAGTTAGATCCAATACCTTCTTACCAAGTATTGTTTCTGGTGTATATGTCATTTAAACCCTTCTTCTCCTGAAACATTAAAAATATTTTAAACTGCTCAAACAGTTTTAAACAAATGCTTTCCATATTTTAAGTGCTATTTAGGATGATGTTTTCAGCACATGGTTATTAAAATACGAAAAAGTACTAAGTCATAGTATATCACTTGTACATATTAATCTCAAGGATATTTGTATCGTATTTTAACAAAAATTACAGTAAAAACAGAATCATCTTTAAATGTTTAAAAAAATTTACTATTATTAATAATTTAAAATAGATTTAAAAGTGGTAATTGAAGTTACAAACTATCTTTAAGATTGAGAAAAGATAAAAACTAGGGGTTCTTTTGTTTAATAAAAATTAATATGATGAAATGAAATCATCAATACTTTTCTTTTTACCTATTTTATTCCTAAGTTGTTCCAATGCTCTTTTATGGATACGACTTACCCAGGACTCGGAAAGACCAAGCTTTTTACCAATTTCATTAAAAGGCATTTTGTTAAAGTAATAATATTTTAGGGTAGTTCTTTCCTGCATGGGAAGTTGCTCAATAGAAAGTCTTAGTAATCCCTGCAGTTCTTCGAATTCAATATCATTTTGAATTGAGTCAACTGTACCAATTTGATTTAAAAGACTGAAATTTTCATCCTGATCTCCTCCTGCTGGTGCATCAAGAGAAAGTACATAGCTGTAGCTCATCTGACTGATTTTATTATAAAGGAGGTTTGAATCATTATCTGTATCATCAGAAGCTAATCCTTCTTCATCTTTATTCTCATCACTACTTTCACTACCACTATCATCATCTTCTGAAGGTGATTTTGGCGTTTGAGCATAAACAGGTGACTTTACTGTTGGAATTTTGGGTAAATTATCAAGAATTGCTCCTTTTATATAATAGGTAGCAAAAGTCTCAAACTTGACTCCTCTGGTAGGATCAAAACGTTCTGTTGCTGACAAGAGCCCAACAACACCATCACTTACCAGATCCTCAAGATCATAATGTTTGGGTAATTTTGTTGATATTTTTCGGGCAATAGACTTTACCAGCGGCATATACCGCTGAATCGTCTCATTATTACTTTTTATAGCGCCTTTAGAACCTGATGACATCCTTAGCAAATTTAACTAACTTTATTTTCTATTATTGTTTTGTCGTTGTTGACAGGTTGTATTATTTCCCCGCCTCTTTTTCCTTCGCTTTGATAAATATTGTTGCCCTTTAATTGATTATACAGAGCATCAACCATTTCCTTTCCACCTTGATCTGAAAACTTTTTACCAATTTCCTGATCAAGAAAGCCCATAAACATCCCAATATTTTCTCCGCCAAAGAGATTGCCTCCAGCAGAGTTTTCATCGGAACTCTGCTCATCAGGATTCCCTCTCATTGTCTGAAACATATAGCTGAAAAGTATGGAAACAAAATCATTTGAAGCTTCTTTTAAGCCAGAATCATTTTCTGCATAGCCAATTTCCGGTTCACTGACACCATAACCGGAAGA
>CAYRDV010000190.1:0-11407 GCA_964422885.1 uncultured Candidatus Sericytochromatia bacterium | reverse complement strand
AAGCTTTAATCGCTACCTTTGTAGGGAATGAGGACCAAGGAGAATATATTAATGGTAAATTGGGGCATGATTCCCCATATAAGCATGAAAATAAGGTAAATAAAATAAATGATGTCCTCTTTATTACTCAAAGAAACACATTTAGTGAACTAGAGGATGGTGATATCCTTCAAACCTCCCCTCCAGATTTTCAATCCTGGGAGCTTGATTCTGAAAGTAGTAATACCAATAAAATCAGAAAACTGGCAACATATCTGACATTCCCTGTACTTATGGGTGGCGGAGTTGGTATTACCTATTATGCCTCCTCCAAAGGACATGATGAAAATAAAGTATTGGGAATAGTTACTATTTCATTAAATGTTTTAATTTTTCTCCTGGAAAAAGTACTTCCCAGACGTAAAGAGTGGAATATTTCTGACAGACAGGAGTTTCAGGATATTAGCCACACTATTTTGGGAACCATTTTGGGAGCGGCTCTGGGAAAATTTTTTACTGATACTTATATTGCCAGATTAGGCAAATTTATTGCCGAAAAATATCATATAAACCTTTGGCCCAAAAACTCCCCTTATATTTTTCAGCTTGCTCTGGTTTTTCTGATTGCTGATTTTGGAAGGTACTGGCAGCACAGAGCATTACACAAATCAGAGTTTTTATGGAGATATCATGTACTTCACCATGACGTAAAAAGAATGAATGCTTTTAAAACCTCCCGTTCACATTTTGTAGAAAGATTTTTTCAGCCGATATTTCTCTTTGGTTTATTGGCCTTATTAAAAACACCTGAAAAAGTAACCCGGTTTTATATGATTTCAAATAGTTTTCTGGGTATGTTTGATCATTCAAATCTGGACATTGATTTAGGGCCTTTCAGCTATGTATTTACTGGCCCTGCTGAACATCATATCCATCACTCACAGGATATGAAAGAAGGTAATACAAATTTTGGCAGTGCCCTGGTGACATGGGATATGCTCTTTAACACATATACTGATCCCCGTAAAAACCCTGGCTCTCCTGTAGAACTTGGTGTTGAGGATTATATGCCAAAAGATTTTATTTCGCAGTTTATGATGCCATTTAACATGAAAAAATATGGCTCTCCAACAGATGAACTTGAATAATTTTTAAGTTATAAATTACTATTCTTGTTTCTTTCTCTAATTACCATTAAACTATTAACTTATGTAAACAGTAATGTAAACATATGTAAAGTAAAATAATTAGTAACAGAATAGTTTTTTAAGAGGTATGTAAAATGTATAAAAGAACTTTAAAATTGACTATTTCATTATTTATAACTCTTGGTTTTATATCCTCATGTTCTCAAAATACTCCCAACCTTACAACAGGCCAGAACAACAATTCAACAACAAAAAATAATACTGGTTCACAACCAAATAATACAAACTCAACCACCACAGCAAATACACAAAGTACCTACAGTGCAAATTCACCTGAACAGTCTGCCGAAACACAGGATATTTTAGCAAATGATCAGGATGATGAAAAAACAATCCGGGATACAGATTCGATAACAAACAGCTCCGATAATTTCACTGTAAAGGCAAAAAAAGATGAGGATGAAGATAAAAATGAAAAAAATAAATTAAAAAGCTTTGAAAATCGTGAAAAATCTTTAATGGAGAAAATCAAGAGATTTGAACTACAACTAAAAAATTTGAGGGAACTTACCAGAGAAAAGTTGGATCGTCTTGAAAGAAAAGATGTAACAGTAAGGACAAGTGATACTGTTGAAATACAAAATGCTGACGGAACGAAAACAGTTATTACAAGCATTACTTTCCAAAATAAAACCGATAATATTATTAGAGAAAGTAAAGTTTCAAAAACATATCTAAATGGGGTCCTAATAGAAGTTGAATACTATTTAACAGTAACGACCAATAATTTTGTCAGAACATATTTAAAACTGGTTGACTTTAATTCTGATGGTTCAAAAACAATTACTATTAAATCCGAAACAAAATGGAAAAACGGTAAAACCAGAACAGTAAATGAATTATTAAATATTGATGCCAATGGAAATGGAAGCGGTACAGGTACCGTACTAATTATTATGCCTGATGGTAAAACCATTACGTTTACATTTAATATTACAATAAGAGGACATATAATTATAAAACCATCTCCAACACCATTACCAACACCAACTCCAGTCCCAACTCCAGTCCCAACTCCAACACCTATTACTTTAAAAGGAATACTAACAGGAACCATTACTATTGGACCACTTTGCTCTGTTGAACCATGTCATTTTAACGCTGACCAGATTCGTGACTTTTATAATTCCCGAAAAATTTTGGTTTATAACGAAGCAAGAACAAGGATTGTAGCTGAATTCTCTGCAGATATAAACGGCAATTACAGAATTGAACTGGATGCTGGTGTATATATTGTAGACAGAGTTAGAAGTAATCTGGAAAACTCAAATTTACCACAGAAAGTAACGATATATTCAGGTGCAACAACAATTTTAAACATTACTATAGATACTGGTATCAGATAAAATAGCACACTAAGTAAAAAAGAGAGGATTAACCTCTCTTTTTACTTGCCTAAAAGTTCTTTTTTATGGTAAAAAGCATCATGCTTAGAGCAATTATTTTATATGAAGTGATTATTTATCTTATTTCCACTCTTGTATATGGTGGTGCTTTAATTACGTCTGTATATACCGGAATATGGTTTTTTCAACACCTTCCTTTACCAGTATTTTTATTAATAATACCTAATTTAATCATTGTTTTTATTCTTACATTGATATTTGAAGTAGGGTTTATTCGCTTGCTTGTTCCTAAAATGAAGGAAGGATTTTATGAAGCACCCGGAAGTTCCATGTTTTATTTCTGGACATTAAATCTGACATTAAACCGCCTTTTATTTTTTGACCCTATAAAAAATATTATTCTTTATTCGGCGACTCTGAGATTTTTTACCTTTTTAGCATTGGGAGCAAAATTTTCCTATGCCACTTCTGTTTCGGCAAATACTGTCTTTACAGACATGCAAATGTTTTCTGTCGGTAAAAACTCAGTTATTGGTGCCTGGACAATGATTTCCGGCCATTATATTAACAAAGGAAAATTAGGATTAGGAATGATTGTAATTGGTGAAAACGTAAACATCGGTACACACTGCCATATTGCCCCCAATGTTACTATTGGAAATAACACCTGGGTAGGTGCAGAGTGTAGGATTTCGCCAATGGTTTATATCGGTTCAGGTTGCTCAATCGAGCCATTAACGATCATTCCTCCTGGTACACGAATAAATGATGGTGAAAATTATCCTAAGAAGTAGGGAACAGTCGTGACTGTTCTCTACAATTTTTTTAAAACAAGGACATAATTTCACTGGCAAAACGTGCAGGCGCATTTTCATCATGTTCAAGGTATAGGCATGGTTCTGTTAACTCAAGTTCCATCACTAATAATTTACCATTACTTTCTATACCATCCACTCGTGAGTAAAGACAATCTGCTGCTGATTTTAAAATAATTTCTTCCGCCTGTTTAATCAGATAATCTGGAGGGTTTGCTTTAATTGTTTTTCCTCCGAATTTTTCCTGAACCCGAAAATCATTCCCAGCTGTTTTTTTTATAACAGTATGACTGTATTTCCCATTAAAAAAGATAAAAGACCATTCTCCCACAAAATTTATTTCTTCCATATATTGCTGAATAAGTACACCTGATTCTTTTTGGATCTGATTTATTACTGATTGGCCTAAATCTGTTTCATTTTTGTTTATTACAAAGGTATTATATCCGGTAGCAGAAATTGTAGGCTTGATAACCGTTTTTTCCCAGCCTTGTTCGGATAATATGTTTGCTAAATCAACTTTTTGTTCTTTTTTTACGAAAATACTGTGAATAATATCTATGCCATTTTTCTTTAAAACCTGAAGATAGTTTTTATCAATATTTTCTTTTAAAGTTTGAATATTATTCTGAACAAAAAGCTTTTTATTTTCCAGTAGGTTTAACCAGCTAATAAAGGAGTCAAGCTTTTGAACATAATCCCAGCATGATCTGATAATTATTAAATCAAACTTCTCCCAGTCTTCATTTCCATCCCAGATTGCAGGAACCGGATTAAAGTCTTTTTCTTTAAGAATATTAAAAAAGAGTCTGTCATCATTTGTTAAATCTGCTAATTTCTGGCTTGTTGCAAGTGCTATGTTTTTCATAAGTTATTTTATTTAAAGTCCCATCTTTCGTTCGTTGAGCGAAGTCGAAACGGAGAGGGGTGGAGCAAGGAGCTTTACTTCGACTACGCTCAGTAACCAAAGTCCCTTGTTAAAGGTTGAGTTAAATTTTCTCACTAATATCTGAGGAAATTTCAATTTTTTGAATTACAGGATTTTGTACTTTCTGATGTATTGGTCTGTTGCTGATAACTTTACACATAGGAAGGATGGCAAGTTTATTGCAAAGACTTATTAGTCTGGCATTATTAAGTGATATACCTGCATTAACTCCTTTTAAAAACAGGCAATACTCATCAATTCTGTTATTTAAAAATAACTGCTTTCTGCTATTCGAATAACCATTTGACATATTTAATTATACCTACTGTAATAATTTATCTAATTCACCTGTAGAGTTTAATTCGTAGAGCTCGCTTGCTCCACCGATAGGCTTGTCATTTATAAAAATCTGAGGTACGGTCCATCTTCCAGAAGCTTTCATTACATAACTACGTAACTCATCATTATTAGTCATATCAATTTCTTCAAATTCTATGTTTTTTTTTCTGAGTAAATTTTTTGCTTTTAAACAGTAACCACAATAATCCGTTACGTAAACAACAACCTTAGCCAATTTTCCTTTTCGCCTATCAAAATCAAAAGTATTTCTAAATCCTATACGTTTATTATACCAACCAGTTAAATACCATGATATTATTTACATTTTGAAGATTTTTATCAAATTATTAAATAAAATTACTTTTAATTCATTTATATTAATTTTTTGATTAAGTAATTTTTCAATCGATGTCATTAATGAGCTTTCCAGGCCACAGGGATTTATTTTGTAAAAATAGCTGAGATCTGTGGAAACATTGAGTGCAAAGCCATGAAAACTAACCCAGTTTCTAAAAGAAATTCCGATAGAAGCTATTTTTTTCCCATTAACCCAGACCCCTGTATATTTTTCCCGGCGATTAGCTTCCAAATTATATTTTTTTAACGATTCAATTATTACTTCCTCAAGATTTCGCAAAAATTTATTTATATCCTTTTGCTTATTTATATCAATTATCGGGTAACCAACCAGTTGGCCTGGACCATGATATGTAACATCTCCTCCCCGTTCAACCTGATAGATGGGTAAACTGTGCTCAAGGATATTTTTTTTATCAGTTTTTCTACCTAGAGTTATCACATGAGGGTGTTCAACAAAAATTAATTTGTTTCCTATTTCACCTTTTGCTATTTTTTCAACTATTTCATACTGAAAATTCAGAGTTTCTTGATAATCTTTTATTCCCAGATCAAGCAGTTCAATTTTACTCATTGGCTAACAATATGGATTGCTTTTCCTAATGCGGCTTCTGCCGCTTCCATAATACTTTCAGGTAAAGTTGGGTGAGGGTGAATTGTTAATGCAAGGTCTTCTGCTGTCGCTCCCATTTCGATTGCCAGGGCACCCTCGCTGATCAGGCTTGAGGCATCATGTCCAACAATATGTATTCCCAGAACATCACCTGTATCCTGATTAATAACCACTTTTACAAAACCATCACTTTCTCCACTGGCAAGAGCCTTACCAAGTGCAGCAAAAGGAAATTTTCCGACTTTGGGGTTGAATCCTTTTTCTATGGCTTCTTTTTCGGTCATTCCAACAGTTGCGATCTCAGGATCAGTAAAAACAACTGCAGGCATGGCATAAAAATCAAGCTCGCTTTTATGACCAGCGATTACTTCTGCTGCAACGATTGCTTCTTTAGAAGCTTTATGAGCCAGCATAAAGCCACCAGCCACATCTCCAATCGCATAAATATTGGCGATATTTGTCTGAAGTTTTTTATTTACTTTAATAAAGCCTCTTTCAAGTTCTAGGCCAATATTTTCTAATCCCAAATCTTTTGTATTTGGTCTCCGGCCAACAGTAACCATTACATAATCTGCATTTAAAACCTGTTCTTCTCCGGTTTTTGTAGTTATTACTACTTCGACATCATCTCCGTTTACTCTTGCTTCCTTAGCTTTTGTTTCCAGAAGTATATTTACTCCTTTTCTTTTTAATTTTCTGGCAACTACTGTCACAAGATCCTGATCAGAGGTAGGAAGCAGATTGGGTGTTGCTTCAACTACAGTAACTTTTGCCCCAAGTTTTAAAAAATAAGTACCAATTTCCAGGCCAATATACCCTCCACCAATTATCACAAGATTTTTAGGAACTTTGTTAAGGGCCAGGGCTCCTGTGGAACTGAGAATCCTGTTTTCATCAAATTTAAATCCTGGTATTTCAATTGAACTTGAACCAGTAGCAATGATTATATTATTGAATTCAATCTGTTTTTTGGTTCCATCAGATGAAGTAACGTCCAGATTATTTTTATCTTTAAAATAGGCTGAGCCTAACAGATGTTTTACCTTATTTGCTTTAAAAAGTAGCCCTATACCATCAACTAATTTTTTTACAACTTTATCTTTCCATGCCTGGAGTTTATCCATATCTACACCACCCATTTCAATGGAGAAACCCATATCCTGGGCAATACGTATTTTATCAACCATATTGGAAGCATTAATCAGAGCTTTGGAAGGAATACATCCTACATTAAGACAGACCCCACCAAGCTTTTCTTTTTCAATTACCAGAACTTCTTTGCCAAGCTGTGCCAGTTTTATTGCTGCGACATAACCACCAGGGCCTGCACCTATTACCACATTATCAACTTTAATTGTTTCCATATATACTCTTTTATAATTAAAAATAAAATATTTTCATCATCATTTTACAATAAAAAAGCGGCTTGTTATGAGTGAAAATGTAACTAATAATCATGTCTATTCATTACAAATTCTGCTCACTTTTTTATCCATTTGGTCATCAGATATCTATCATGATCCACAAAACCACTTTTTCGATATAAACCCTGCGCTTCAATATTTTTTCGTTCAACTTCAAGATGCAAAGCTTTTACACCAAGAGATAAACAAATACCATCTATAAATTCTAACGCTTTGGCACCCGCCCCATGACCTCGAAATTCTTCTTTAATATATATTTCATCAACAAAAGCATCTACTCCTTTAAATTCAAGACTAAAACCTAATGTTAATGCTATATATCCAATAGTCATATTATCCCTGATAATCAGATGTATCTGACCATATAATTTGTTATTTATTAATTGGCTTAATGAAGAAGTCGCTGTTTCTTTATCAAAGTCAAGGTTATCATATTTATAATAATCCTTCATCATTTCTAATAAAATTTCAAGATCATCCAAATCTGCAAGTTTATAAGTTTCATTCATAAAATTATTCAACCGGATAGTATAAAGAAATTATTTCTGAATCAGCCGCATCTAAACTAGTTAGACCTGGACGAAAAGTAAATTCATATTCCTCAATATAAGCTGAAGATTTTGAAAACTTTAATATAAACTCTTTTCCGGCTGAATTAGTAAGTTTTGCTTTTAGTTTATATTTGCCTATAGGAAGATCATTTAATTTACCATCAGATTTTAGCTCACCCATAGTTTTTTCAAAAGTTAATTCTTTTCCTGCATTGCCATCTATCAAACTTACTGGTGTAGCTGTGATTTTAATTTTAGATGAATCTGGTTCTTTTCCCGAAATATCTGTAGAGCCATAATATGAAAGAGAAATTTGACCACCATAATATTTACCTAAATCATCTTTTTTTGCACCGGAGATTTTCATTACCAGATTGGCAACTATTCCCACATCGGAAGGTTTTTCATTATTTACTGAAGATTCAAGAGGAATTGAGTATTTTTTTCCTTCATATAATAAAGCAATGGTTCCTTCAACTGCATATACACCATCAGGGACTTTCATTTCAAATTCGCCGTTAGAATTTACTTCGGGCTTTAAAACCTGTCTTCCTCCCTGTATACTTGTTCCTCTAATTATTACTGTTATTTGTGAATCTTTTATAGAAATTGGTTTTCCCTGGCTATCTAATACTTTACCGGAAACAATTTCTGCTTTTGCGACAGATTGCTCATTTGCTGTATTTTCGCCAGATTTTACCGGAGGTTTCGTTATATCAGGGCAACCTGTCAGACTAAATAATAAAGGAGTAATCAACAATAAACATAATTTTTTCATAACAAACCCCATTTGTAATTTTAATAATTCCCCACAAGGTGGGGCCCCTGTTTTTATAAAAAAAATAAACCCTTTAAGAATATAATTATAAGTGTATTTTCAAAAAATACATGTAAATAAATTGTTAAAATAATAACTCTATCCCAATATTCATATAAACTGATTGATTGTATAAAGTAAATTTGAAATTAAAAAATAAATATATGAGTGAATATAAAAAGATAATTTTAAAAGATGGAAAAGAGCAATCTCTTAACAGAAAGCATCTTTGGGTATTTTCAGGAGCAATAAAACATAAGGATGAAATTAACCAGGGTGAAGTTGTAGAAGTTTATTCAAATAAAAATGAATTTCTGGCAACGGGGATTTATGACATTGGTTCAATCGCTGTAAGAATAATATCAAATCAAAAAATAAAGCCTGACTATCAGTTTTGGCTGGATAAAATTGAAAAAGCGTATCTTTATCGAAAAAATATCGGAATTATCGGAAATGAAACTACCAATGCTTACCGCCTTGTTCATGCTGAGGGCGATGGAATTCCAGGCTTATTAGTGGATATTTATAATGATGTAGCTGTAATGCAGTCACATACCCTGGGTATCTATAATTTCAGAGAACAGATTGCTGCTGCTTTAAAAGAGGTTTACAAAGATAAAATAAGTGTAATTTTTGATAAAAGTGAAAAAACCCTTCATTTAGAAAAAAAAGACGATTTAGAAAAGGAAAATACCAAAATAAAAAATGAATATTTATTTGGTGAACCAAAAAGTGAAACTGTAATATTAGAAAATGGTAATAAATTTATTATTAACTGGGAAGAAGGGCAAAAAACCGGATTTTTTCTAGACCAGAGAGATAACCGGCAATTGCTTGCCCAATATTCAAAAGATAAAACAATTCTAAATACATTTTGTTATACTGGTGGATTTTCAGTATATGCTGCCTGTGCTGGCGCAAAATATGTTCATTCTGTAGATTTATCAAAACCAGCAATTGAAATAGCAAATAGAAATATAGCTCTTAATGAAAAGGAAAACCTTCATCAGTCATATACTGAGGACATTTTTAGATTTTTAAAGGAAGCAGATAAGGAATATGATGTGATTGTTCTTGATCCTCCTGCTTTTGCCAAGCACAATAATGCCCGCCATAGTGCAATAATGGGTTATAAAAGGATAAATGCAATGGCAATTGATAAAATCAAACCAGGAGGTATTTTATTTACATTCTCATGTTCACAGGTTGTTGATAAATATCTGTTTGCCAGTACAATAATGTCCTCAGCAATTGAAGTAGGACGAAATGTAAAAATAATGCATCAGTTATTTCAACCTGTGGATCACCCGGTCAGTATCTTTCATCCTGAAGGGGAATATTTAAAAGGTTTAGTTCTTTATGTGGAGTAAAGAAACTCATCCCTTGTCTGAATCACGGATTACGCAGATTAAAGGATGAACAGATGAAGAATTTCCCCTCTTCGGTCAATTCTTAAGTCCCTTCTCCTTTGAAGGAGAAGGTTAGGATGAGGTTAGAAAAAATAATAGTCACCAACAAACGCCTAATTAAAAAATTTTAAACGCTCTATCTGGTAAACCTTTTTTCCAAACTATCTTTATATTTTTCAAAATCAAAATCTTCTTTTGTAATTACAGCTACACCACTGTTAACTGCAGCCTTTGCAACTTCTGAAGCTACCCAGATTACCACCCTGTGATCAAAAGGCTTTGGAATAATATAATCAGGCCCGAATTTAAAAATAATATTATCATAGGCAAGAGAAACTGTATCAGGTACATCTTCTTTTGCCAAGGAAGCAAGAGCATAAACAGCAGCAAGCTTCATTTCCTCATTAATAGATTTTGCTCTTACATCAAGAGCACCACGAAATATGCCCGGAAAACCAAGGACATTATTGACCTGATTAGGATAATCAGATCTACCTGTAGCCATTATGATATCTTTTCTGGCACTTACAGCATCTTCATAGGTAATTTCCGGGTGTGGGTTAGCCATGGCAAATACTATTGGGTGAGCAGCCATAGAAGCAATCATTTCTTTACTAACCAGACCTCTTTGTGAAACACCAATAAAAACATCAGCACCTGCCATAGCATCAGCAAGTGTTCTGGCACTTGTTTCAGCCGCAAAATATTGTTTATCTTTATCTAAAACGCCTTCTCTTCCTTTGTAAATTACCCCTTTGGAATCACACAAAATAATATTTTCTCTTTTAACTCCAAGGCTTTCAAACATTCTTGCACAGGAAATACCTGCTGCTCCTGCACCGCTAAAGGCAACCTTTATTTTACTGATATCCCGGTTGGTTAATTCAATTGCATTTAGTAAACCGGCTCCAGATATTATCGCCGTTCCATGCTGATCATCATGAAAAACTGGTATTTTCAAAGTCTTTTTTAAAACTTCTTCAATGTAAAAACATCCTGGGGCACTGATATCTTCAAGGTTAATTCCCCCGAAAGTCGGCTCCAGAGCCTGAACAATTTTGATAACATCATCAGGATCATTAGCATTTAATTCAATATCAAAAACATCGATATCAGCAATACTTTTAAATAAGATACCTTTGCCTTCCATTACAGGTTTTCCGGCAAGAGGCCCTATATTACCAAGGCCAAGAACAGCTGTTCCATTAGTAATTACAGCAACAAGGTTTCCCTTTGCTGTATATTTATAGGCATTTTCAGGGTTATCACGAATTTCCAGGCAAGGTGCAGCAACACCAGGAGTATAAGCAAGCGATAAATCAGCCTGTGTAAGACATGGTTTAGTTGGAACTACTTCCATTTTTCCCGGGCGGCCTTCACTGTGATAATTTAAGGCTCTTTGTTCAAAAGATGTCATATAATATTTCCTTTATTTGGTAGACAGTAATAGACTTTACTGGCATTTTTTTAAGCAATTATACAACTTTTAAAAAATTTTATCTAAAAGGATTAATTTAGGAAAAATAAAAAAATAACTTATAAAATTTAATTGTCGGGGCGACCCGCCGGGTCGCCCTAACAGATATTGTTTTGTGATAAGTTATCTTTTAGAAATTACTAA
>CAYRDV010000189.1:0-11427 GCA_964422885.1 uncultured Candidatus Sericytochromatia bacterium | reverse complement strand
ATCCTTTTTCAGTAAGCATATCTAATATAACTTTTTTGTCAAATGAAAAATTTTTTAAAAAATCTTTCATTTTTATGAAACTTTTTACCTGGAAATTACGTCTATATATTAGAGGCCTTTTGTCAGAAAGTTAAATAAACGTGTTAAAAACATTTATAGTTAATCATTTTCTAAAATTTTTATTTTTATTAATATTACCTGTTTTAGGGTGTTCTAATGTTATTGAGGAAAATGAGGAGTACAGGGTAGCACAGCTCTCAAATAAAACCTTGCCTCAATGGCTGGAAAATTTGATTAATGAGTTAAATAGCGGACCAGTTAAAGACTCTCCTGAATCAATAGTTCAATTTTATTACAAAGGAGAAACTGTTTTCTATTTTGCCCCTTCCTGCTGTGGTCAGACAAGTAAACTTTTTGATAAAAATAAAAAGCTTTTGTGCCAGCCTGATGGTGGAAGAGATGGAAAAGGCGATAAAAAATGCCCTGATTTCTTATTCCTCAGAAAAAATGAAAAGCAATTATGGCTCGAAAACAGAGATTAATCATTTAAATAAATGTTTTTAGGATATTAGCCAGTTTTTCAGGATCATGTCTGATTAAATGGCTACCTACATGCATACCATCAGCTTTGGGACGTTCATTTTGATTAAGACTTTCAAAATCAAGACTAAGAAGTAAATCTTCATGAATAATCTGAGTTTTATCACTTTCCACCTTATCATCAAGTATTATTGGATAAGCGCCTTCATTTCTATATACAGCCAGAAGCTCATCCGAAGGGTTATTATTATTTACCAGTACAAAGTCAATACAGCGTTGAATATAGTCCTGAATAAAATTTATATGATCACTTACAGTAAATTCATCTGTTTGACCGGGTTGGGTCATAATATTACAGATATAAACAAGTTTTGCTTTTGATTTACTGATTGCTTCAGAAATACCTTTTGCCAGAAGAGTTGCTACAATTGCTGTACATAAAGAGCCTGGACAGATAATAATCAAATCGGCTGCCACAATTTCATCTAAAGCCTCAGTTATTGCTTCTGCTTCATGTTGTAAAAAGAGTTTACGTATTCTTGTGCGTGGCTCTCTTTTGATAATTTCCCATTCACCTTTGATTATAGAGCCATCAATTAATTCTGCACAAATATGTGTGCTCTGTTTGGAAACAGGTAAGACTTTACCAATAACACCTGCAAGTTTAGCTGTTTCTTTTATTGCCTCCGAAAAATCACCAGTAATTCTGGTAAGAGCAGCAATAATAAGATTACCCAGGCTAATTCCTGAAAGAGATCCTTCAGTAAATCTGAAATTTACAATCTTTGACATCAGCAAATCATCATCACACAAAGCCCCTATACAATTCCGGCTATCACCCGGCTGGGGTATGCCCATTGCTTCTCTGATAATTCCACTATACCCACCGTTATCAGTAACCCCGACAATTGATACAAGATCAAGCGCATCAAACTTTTTCAGACTTGACAGGATAGATGCCTGACCAGTACCACCACCAATACAAACGACTCTTTTTCTGCTCATTTTTGAATTCTTTTTTTTAATTATTTAATACATTATATATTACCTGTATTTTATTTGATTAGACGTTAATGAGTTAAAAAGCTATTTCTGAGCATTTATATTTTTTTATTTACTTTTTAATTTCTTATCCTGCAAATTTCTTAAATTCTGAGAATCCTGATTTAGACAGCGGAGTTAAAAATGCTTAAAGCTTTTATCTTGTAGAATTATATTTGTATTTCCTGAGTTTAAATTTATTTCTGAATTTGAGTTAAATTTTCCAATACAAGTTAAAGGCACACCAAAAGTTTTTAGGTATTCTTCTTTAACAAACTGATACTCATCTTCAGGCATCGCAACAACTAACTCATAATCTTCCCCCCCATATAAAATAAGTTCAAGAATAGTTTTTCCTGTTTTTGTAGAAATAGTTTTTAATTCATCTGAAACAGGAAACTGTTCTTCGTAAAGCTCTAGCCCAACACCTGATTGTTCACAAAATATTTTACATGAAGTATATAAACTATCACTTGAATCAATCATAGATAAATTTGTTATCATTAAATTTAAAAAAGAGGCTTCCTTGACTCTTGGTATTGGCCTTGTATGTTTATCAATACAATATTTTTCCTCTTTGGAAAATTCTTCTTTTAAATTCTGCAATACCCATAACCCTGCGGCTGATGCACCATGTTCACCTGTTATTGCTAAAATAAAGCCATCCTTTATATTATTTCTGTAAACGGGTCTCTCTGATGCTCCCAGTAAAGCAACATTTACTACAATGGCTTCTTTGGATAAAACAGTATCACCACCTACAACAAAGGTATAATAAGTATCTGCACAATCGGCCATCCCCTGATAAAAGGATTCTAACCAAATATAATCAATATTTTTATTTAAACCCAGAGATAAAATAGCATAATTTGGAATACCGCCCATTGATGCAATATCACTGATACTCACAGCTATTGATTTCCAGCCAAGGTTATAAGGGGTTATTTTTTCCAAAAGAAAATGAGTATTTTCTACAAGCATATCAGTGGTAAATAGCTGATAACCCTCTGAAAGCTTTAGTACAGCAGTATCATCACCAATTCCTTTAATAATATTTGGAGATTTAGCAGAAAAGTATTTTTTAGATAATTCTATAATCTGTGATTCAGTAAGATTCTCATTCATTGTTCTATTTCTAAAGTATCATCAACTTTCGATTCAGACCTTGAAATAGTGCCTTCCGGAAGTTCAATTACAGACTGGGCTTTAAAAATAACCGGGCTTACTCTCCAGGGTTTGAGTGATTCAATAACATACACAATTTTAAACTGCTTATCAAGAAAAATAATATCAAGGGGAAATTTCATAAACATCATATGGATCGAATTACAAGGAGTAATCAGCAGACCTTCTTCTTCATTCAGAGCTTTTTTTCCCATTAACCCAAAAAACCTGGTAACAAAATTATTGGCATGAGCAATTTTATTACCAATTATTTTATTATTACTTTTATTTATAATTGTTATAAGCTTCATTTTTAAGTATATTTCTTTTTGATAATCATAGTATCGGGTTTATTTTTAGAAACACCTCTTTCATAAAATACAAGTTTTTTCTTTGGTTTTTTAGTTTTTAATTTAATATTCTTATTTAAATCTGAAGCAATATTAGATTCATAAGAATTTATTTTTTTTGAAATATCTTGCGTCTTATTTTTTCTATTTGGAGAAAGATTTAGGCTATTTTTCTTTAAAATCTTATAAACACTATTAGATGGAACATTCAATATTTTAGAAATATTTGCCACGGAGACTCCTGCTTTGCAGAGCTTAACAACCTCATTTTCCTGCTCTAATGTAAAAGGAGTTTCCTTTAATTCCCCATTTTCACGTAATATACTTCTTATTAATGAAACCTTAACATTGTATATTTTAGATATTTCTTTTACAGATAAATCATTTTTATATAATTTTATAATCTCAATCTGAGCACTAATACCCAATTTCCTTCTGTTATCAACCATATCTTTAATTTGCCCATTTTTTACAGGTGCTTTATTATCAAGTAAAATATTATTCCTTTTTAAAGCTTTTGATATAGTTTTTCGGGTTACCATAAATTTATCTGCTAATTTATAAGTTGAAATACCTTGATTATAGAGGGATATGATCTCTAATATTTGTGCCTTATCAGTATTTTTAATTTTAAGTTTAGACTCATAAATACCGTTATTATCCTTTGTTAGATTATTAATATCTAATTCTTTTTCAAAAGTATGTAAAATTTTATTTTTATCAGTTTTACTAAGTTTTCTATAGTCATCATTTACTCTTAAAACAATATTATTCTTTTTAAGAAAGGCTCGGATAAAACCTTCAGATACAATACCTCCTATAGTTATAGCAATCTTTTCAGGTGACAACCCTTGTTCATAAAGTTTGATAATTTTAATTTTTTGTTCCTGGCTTAATTCATCAGCTTTTTTATGCTCATTTCTATCTCTTATAGTAATATTATTTGCTGATAAAAACTTATTGATAAATACTTCAGAAACATTTCCAATTAATATAGCAATTTTTCTACATGAAATACCCTGTCTGTAAAGTTCAATTATCTGGTTCTTCTGTTCTTCTGTAAGAGTCTTCTGCCTTTTCCTTATAGTAATCCCTTTTGAATTTAATATTTTTAATATATAACGATGATTAGCATTAAATTTTCTACCTATTTCAACGCTGGAAAAACCTTGATAATATAATTCTATTGCCTGGAGCCTTTGCTTAAGAGTTAAAGATTTTATTGAATAAATAACTTTTTCTGTTTTTTCTTCTTTTAAGAGTTTGGAAATAGTAACTCCTTTAACATTAAACAATTTGCCGATTCTGACTGCTGAAAACCCTTCCTGATAAAGCCTTTTTATTACTAAGCATTCTTCATTACTAAATATTTTCTCGCTGGCTTTTTTTTCTCTTATTTCAACCTTATGCTTTTTTAATTTATTTAATATTGATTTACGGCTGAATACCAGTTTTCTGCCGATTTCAACAGTAGAAAAACCCTGCTGATACAATTCTATAATTTCAAGTTCATGAGCAGGGGTTATTTTTGTCATTACTTACAACCTCTTTTAGAACTGTATTGAGTTTATTTTTAGTATTTGCTTTTTTCTTACTTTTTCTATATATTTTTGCTCTGGTCCTTCTAAGACTGATATTTTTTTCTTTTAGTATTTTGTATACAGTCACAAAAGAAATTTTGAACTTTTCTGCAATTTGAAAAGGTGATAAATTTTGTTTATAAAGAAAAATTATTTCTTTTTTAGTTTCTTCGTTACATTTACCACTACGAAGCCTGATTTTAATTTTATGTTTTACAAGAATATGGTGAATTACAGCAGATGAAGCATTAAATTTTTTCCCTGTTTCAGTTGTTGATAAGCCTTCCTGATAAAGTTTTATAACTTCAGGCTCTTTATCATAGGGAATCCTTTTTTTCATGTTTACAATTTCTACATTGTTTTTTTTTAAAATTACTGAAATTATTTCATGTCCAACATTAAAATTTTTTCCTATATCAGCCATAGTAAGTCCTTTTTTATAAAGTTTTACTATCTGAGCATCTTTTCCTTTAATCAGGGCATGCCCATCTTTTCTTATCTCTACATTATTTTCTTTTAATATTTTACGTATTGTTCTTTCACTTGTAGAAAACTTTTCACTGATTTCACCACTTGTAGAACCTTTTTTATAGAGATTTGTTATTTCTGTTTTTTCTTTTTCAGTTATAGCCCTTATTATAAGAGGGTTTTTAATTCTATTTAATGTTCTTGAAATGGTAGGTAAACTTACGTTAAAAATTCTGGAAATTTGAGCTTTTGTTAATCCATTTTCATAAAGGTTTTGTATTACCCAGGCATATTCTTTTTTTATTACTCTACTCCCAAAAGTATATTTTGGTGTAGTTTCAACATTATACTTTTTTAATTTTTTTGAAACAGTTCGCCGATCTATTTTAAATCGTTTTGCAATTTCTGTTATAGAATTTCCATCTTTAGACAGATTTACTATTTCAGCTTCCTGCTCAGGTGATATAATATTTACAGGCATATACTAAAACTTATTTCATATAAACAACTTCTGCATAACGGGCAATTACATCCTCTTTATTAAAAGCCACAGGATCATTTGCTTTTCCATCTTTATCTATAACGGCATAAGTTCCTTCAGTAACCAGAACATGGCCGTTTTTACCTTCAAGTTCAATAGTCCCCTCAAGTACAGTAACCATAGTACTATTATCTTTACCAACTTCTACAAAAAACTCTGTCCCGACAATCGAAGCAACAGCACTGGCGGTAAATATTTTCAGCCCACGGCTAAAAAGTTTATTCACTTTACCCCAGAGAAAACCACGCTTAAGCTTAATTTCACGGTCTCTGATAACAACATTTGTTCGACTGCCAATTCTGGTAAGATTACCATCATCATACTTAATCTGAGCTACAGAACGGGGTCCGGTTCTTAAAATATCTCCGGCAAAAAGTTCATGTCCTTCAGAAACCTGTTTCCATCTTTTTTGAGAACCTGCCCAGGTTGTCATCTCCTGTGCTCTTGCTGAGCCATTATCAACCTGAACCAAATTAACAACTTTTTCCAAAGTACCACGTTTTTCACCAGCATTTACACCCTGGCTAAAAATAATGGCTAAAACCATTGCTCCGGATAATATTTTTTTTATCATAACTATGTCTCCTTTTATGCTGTTTTTTCAGAATGGGAAAACCCATCAAACCTAAGTACTTTACTTTTTTCGTCAACAATTGTTTTAATATTTACAGGTCTTTTCCAGATTTTAAAAATGTTCTCCAGAACAGCTCTAGCATAATCAAATTTTAGATCTATTCCTTCATGTTTATGAGAAAGGAAAAGTTCTCCTTTATTATCATAATTTCCATCTTCTACATAGATAATAGGCTGCCCAAAATTAGTAAGATTAAAAAGTAATTGTTTTTTGACTTCAGAAAATTTTCGATCTGTTATTTCATATTGACCTGTATTTCTATTGTATTTGTATAAAAAGAGTTTATGCTCATGGCAAAATTCTTCTGTAAGAAAATTATCAATAAATGTTACATCATTATGAATTTTCCTGACCTCAAAAATCTTTTCTCTTCCAAGGCCTAACTGCTTATCCCATTTTCTCTTTTCGCCATAACTTTCACATTCATCATAATCTTTCCCAAATTTTCCTTTGTTCCAACGCTCTTCTATATCTCTGTATAACTCTATACCCAGCTTATAAGGATTAAGACTGCCGGGAGCAGTAGCAAGAGTTCCTGAATGATGATCGGCATAATCAATCAGCTCGCTTCCATCAAGGGCTTTCTGAGTCATAATCTTAGAATGCCAGTAAGAAGCCCAGCCTTCATTCATTATTTTAGTTTGTCCCTGTGGGGCAAAATAATAACTTTCTTCCCTGACAATAGAGAGTACACTGGCCTGCCAGTCTTCAAGAGGAGCATTTTGGACAAGAAATAATAAGACATCTCTAAGTGGTTCAGGGGGAAAATTTTTCTTTTTTTCTTTTTCAGCCTGCCTATCCTGTTTTAGTTTATCGACAAACTCTTTGGGATTAATATACTTATCCATATAGGGTTTGCTTTTTAACTTATAGTCTTCTTCGGGTTCTTTTTCCTCTTCATCACGAAGTTTATTAGATGATTTTATATCTTCAGTCCTTTTAATAAAAGGACTGTAATAATCTATCAGATTTTCCAATGAAAGGCATACATCTAAAAAGGTTTCAACAGTATCTTCACCAAAACGTTCTATGTATTTTCGTACTTTGGTGCTGTGATTTGCCATTTTATCCATCATTTTCCGATTGGTTTTGGAAAACCAGTAGTTGTTTTTAAAAAAGTCACAATGCCCAAAAACATGAGCCATTACAAGCTTTTGATCCACAAGGTAATTTGCATTTAACAGATAGGCATAACATGGATCATTGTTTATTACCATTTCATAAATTTTGGATAAACCATAAGAGTATGATTTACTAAGACGATCATATTCCATGCCGAATTTCCAGTGCGGATATCTGGTTGGGAAACCCCCATAACTGGCAATCTCATTTATTTTTTCAAAATCTACCAGCTCAAATATCGTCTCAAAAAAATCAAGGCCATAGCCTCTTGCATAGCCCTCCATTTTCTCTTTTATTTCTTCGAGCTCAGGCGTTAAACTTGAAGGTTTTACCATTATTTCCCTTTACCTAAGAATGTTTTTATAGATCCCATTATTGCTTCTTTGTTTTCAATTTCAGAAAGTATCATATTCTCTTCTTCTTTAAAATTTTTATCCAGTTCCTTGATAAATTTGCCACTTCCATAACGGCTTTCAACCTGTCCATAACAAAACATATTTACATTAGGAAGAATTTCATTTCTTAAGATATTCATACATTCGGTATTATCTTTATCTGACCAGTTATCACCATCAGAGAAATGAAAAGGATAGATATTCCATTCGTCAGGGTTATACTCATTTTTAATCAGAGTACTGCAAAACTTGTAAGCAGAAGATATAATCGTACCTCCGCTTTCTTTTAGGCTAAAAAAAGTTTCCCTGTCAACTTCTTTGGCAACCGTATCATGGACAACATATCTGGTTTTTAATTCCTTATAATGAGCACGCAGCCATGTATCAATCCAGAATGTTTCAATCCGGACAATTTCCTTCTGCTCTTCTTCCATCGAGCCTGAGACATCCATCATAAAGATTACGACAGCATTTGTTTCAGGTTTGATTACCTCTTTCCAGGTACGGAATCTGGTATCATTTTTTATCGGAATAATCACCGGGTTTGATTTATTATATATACCAGAAGCAATTTGCCTTTTTAAGGCCTCTTTAAAAGTTCTTTTGAAATGCCTTAGTGAATTCGGCCCAACGGTGCTAATACCAGAATATTTTGTTCTCTCAGTATTAACATTTTCTTTTCCTTTTGGTTCAATTTTTGGAAGTTCTAATTCCTGCCCCATGATTTCGGCAAGTTCATCAATTGTCAGCTCAACTTCTCTGGAGTGCTGCCCCTCGCCCTCACCAGCCTGTCCACTTCCTTCACCATCAGGATCACCGCCAACAGGATCACCAACATCACCTTCACCCTGGCCAACTCCGCCATTTTTCTTTTCATCAAAACGAAAATGGGGAATATCAATCTGCGGGAGTGGAATACTTACAAGATCTTTTCCTTTCCTGCCCACCATTTCACCAGTAGACATATACTTCTTTAGATTCTGTCTGATCTTGCCTTTGACAATATTTTTAAACCGGCTTAAATCTTTTTCAATTCTTTCAACCATTTAAACTTCTTATTAATCCGTCCTTATAATATGTTTTGTCGTAAGGAACAGTCACGACTGGTTCCCTACCATCTCTACTGTTTTACATCACCACGGGCAAAAATACTTGCTACGTAATTAAGAATATCGGTAGCAGAACCTTCAGTATAACCATAGTTTTTGATTAGACGGTTTTTAACAATATCAATTTGTTCCTGAGTTCTTTCATCCATAACATTAGAAACCAGGCTGGTAAGTTTAATACTGTCTTTTCTGTCCTCAAATAGTTTCAGTTCAAGTGCTTTTTGTAATCTGGCATTAGTTGCATAAGAAAAAGTTTTACCTTCGACCGCCAAAGCACCTATATAATTCATTATTTCCCTACGGAAGTCTTCTTTACGGTTATCAGGGATATCAATTTTTTCTTCAATTGATCTCATTAATCTTTCATCTGGCTCATCATCATGACCAGTATATTTATTTCTGATTTTTTCTTTAAGAGTATAAGCTTTAACATTATCAATATAGTTGGCACAAAGTAAAGAAATACCTTCTTCATCAGCAGAGATAGCTCTTTGAACTTCACTTTTGATAATATTTTCATATTCTTCTCTGACAACGGCAAGAAGTTCTTTATATCTTGATTTCTCTTCTTCACTGCTAATCAGCGAATGATGTTTTAAACCGCTTTCCAGTTCACTCATAACCATAAAAGGATTAATATAGTCTTCTTCAAGCTCACTGACCAGTGAATTTGAAATCTTATCCTGAATATATCTTGGTGATATGCCCTGCATTCCTTCTCTGATAGCTTCTTTTCTTAACTCTTTTACATTATCTTCGGTAAACCCTGTTACACTCTGGCCATTATATAATTTCATTTTTTGTAATAAGGTCAGATTTGCTTTTTTGGGTTGTTCAAGTCGGGTGAGGACAGCCCACATAGCAGCAACTTCAATAGTATGAGGAGCAATATGCTTTTTCTTTAATCTTTCGGCATTAAAATCTCTTTCATAAATCTTGATTTCATCTTTTAATTTTGTAATATAAGGAACATCAATTTTTATTGTCCTGTCCCTAAGAGCTTCCATAAACTCATTATTTTGCAGCTTCTTATATTCAGGTTCATTAGTATGGCCAATGATAACTTCGTCAATATCAGTCTGAGCAAATTTCTTAGGTTTAATTTTTCTTTCCTGTGAAGCTCCCAATAAATCATAAAGGAAAGCAACATCAAGTTTAAGGATTTCGATAAACTCAATCAGGCCACGATTGGCAATATTAAATTCACCATCAAAATTGAAAGCTCTTGGATCTGAATCAGAACCATATTCAGCAATTTTTCTATAGTTAATATCACCGGTTAATTCGGTTGAATCCTGATTCTTTTCATCTTTTGGCTGGAATGTACCAATACCAACTCTGTCTTCTTCGGAGAGAATTAGCCTTTTTACCTTTACGTGCTTGATAACTTTGCTCCAGTCTCCATCATACTTTTTCATCAAATCATTAAAGATAAATCTTGATGCCGGACATAATTCAGCATGAACACTAACTTTGTACTTCATATCTTCAGGCAGATTCTCATTTATATCACCCAAAATCTGTGCTCTTAGGTCCAGAGGGATAAGAGATAAAGGATCTTCATGCATTGGTGAATCAAATATTTCTTCTTTTCCTTCAGCATTTTCAAGAACCCAGGAGAAAGTGTATATTGCGCCTTCAGGTGTTTTAGAGTAGCTTACAAGGCCTTTTTTTAATAATCGGGCAATTGTACTTTTGGCACTACCAACAGGGCCATGTAAAAGAATAATTCTTTTTTCGGTTCCATAACCCATAGCAGCAGACTTAAATACTCTTACAAGCTTCATCAGATGAAGATCAATACCATAAATTGAGTCTTTTCCGTTTTCAACCGGATCATTGAAAAACTTATGCCGGGTAATCTTTTTCTTGTATTCATAAAAGTCTTCCGAACCATAAGACACTATCATGTCATATAACCGTTGAAAAGCATTTCTGGTAACCTTAGGATTTTCCATTACCAGATCAAGATATTCTTCAAGGGAGCCTTCCCAGTTTAATTCCTGATATTTCTTTTTATCCTGAAGCTCACTTATTTTTGATATTAACTCTCTACCACTTCTCATTAAAATCTTTTTCTCCTAACTTGTGAGGTAAATAATAATTCCCTAAAGGGACCATGTATTTAGTATTGAGAATATCAAATGTGCTTTCTAAGTCAATACTAAATCAAATAATTTTAATCTTTTAAAAGTATGATACAGGCAACTCGTAAGAGGAAATTTTTCGTTTTTAATACATTTTTTGTAATTTAACGTTTACAATTTCCCCAAACTACAAACTCCCCCATCTTATGGAGCCCCTGTTAGCATTAAAATACTAATAAAATTTAATAACGGATAATACAAATTCTTAAGCACTCAATATTATACTAAGATTTTATCATAAAAAGTAAATATCTAGTTTTTGTAGATAAATTTAACTTCGGTATTTGGGTTAATTTTTATATTATTCTTTTTAAAATTGAAATATTTTTAAAATAG
>CAYRDV010000188.1:0-11485 GCA_964422885.1 uncultured Candidatus Sericytochromatia bacterium | reverse complement strand
TGGTTCAGACAGAAGTTGGTTAAGGATAAGTACCTTCAATAAAAGGGAATGTTTCTACTCTTTTTCCCCTGAAAATAAAGCTCAAAGCATTTAAATAAGGATTCCTGGTTAGCTTAATAAGTTGGTTTGTCAGTTCTGGAAGTTCAGGTAAACCATAAATATCTTCACCTACCAGATCAAAACCTGATAATTTAAAAAGTTCTTTCAGAGAAGTATATGAAAAGTATCTGATATGTCCTTCACGCAAAGCACCATCTTCTTTATGAGCCCATCCTTCAGTTAAAAGGTTAACAACTGTTGAAATATGGCCAACATTATAGGCAACACATAAAAAAAGCCCTTCTTTAACTACATATTTTCTTAGCTCCAATAGAAGTCTTTCAGGATCTATTGCTTTTTCCAAACCGTGATAAGAAATAAGAATATCAAATGATTGTTTTTCTATTGGTAATTCAAAATCAGGATTATCTCTGTTTAAATCAAACCAGTCAGGTTTTAGGGTATCAAGATGAACTACATTTTTTTTTGAACTTTTCCATTTATCTTCTAACCCTGGAAATTTATCACCAAAAATAAGGATCTTTTTGATATTAGGAGTAATAAACTGTTCAATACGACCAGATAATCTCTGTCTGTAGTCTTTATACTGCTGCACCTGAGACATAATATTCCTTGCCCCGGTAAACCGGAATTGTTAATACACCACTAAGCCTAAACATTGAAAATTATATCATATAAAAAAAAACAAGCGGCTCGTATGAGCCGCTTGTTTAATTAGATTAATTAATTACATTCCCATCATTCCAGGGTCCATGCCACCCATTCCACCAGGCATTCCACCACCAGATTTCTTTTCTGGCTTATCAACTACAAGAGCTTCTGTAGTTAATAACATTGCTGCAATACTGGCTGCATTTTGTAATGCGGCTCTGGTAACTTTTGCAGGATCTACAATTCCAGCTTTAAGCATATCTTCAAACTTATCGGTTAAGGCATTGTAACCATAATTACTTTCGGTACTATGTCTTACTTTATCAACGATTATTGAACCGTCAACTCCGGCATTTTGAGCTATTTGTTTGGCAGGATATTCAAGAGATTTAGCAACTATTTTCAGACCTGTTTTTAAATCAGAATCAGTTTCTTTAGCTATTTCAGCTTCAAGCACGGAAATTAAGGAAATTAATGTAGTTCCACCACCAGCAACAATTCCTTCTTCAACAGCTGCTTTTGTAGCAGAAAGAGCATCTTCAATTCTTAACTTGCGATCTTTTAATTCTGTTTCTGTAACTGCACCAACCTGGATTACAGCAACACCACCAGCTAATTTGGCAAGTCTTTCCTGAAGTTTTTCTCTGTCAAACTCAGAATCAGTTTCTTCAATCTGTCTTCTGATTTGGCCAATTCTTTTTTCAACTGCTTCTTTATTATCAGAACCAGCAACAATTGTTGTTTTCTCTTTATTAACTTTTATCTGTCTGGCAACTCCAAGCATATCAAGAGTAACATTTTCCAATTTTAATCCGATATCTTCACTTATAACTTTACCGCCAGTAAGAATAGCTATATCTTCAAGCATCGCTTTTCTTCTGTCACCAAAGCCAGGAGCTTTAACAGCAATTACATTAAGAACACCTCTTAATTTATTTACAACCAGAGTTGCCAAAGCTTCACCTTCAACATCTTCAGCAATAATAACCAAAGGTCTTCCTGATTTTGCCACTTTTTCAAGAGCAGGTACTAAATCAGCAATTGAGGTTAATTTTTTATCAGTGATAAGCAGTAAAGGATCATCAGCAACAGCTTCCATTTTTTCAGCATCTGTAACCATATAGGCTGAAACATATCCTTTATCAAACTGCATTCCTTCAACAACTTCAAGGGTAGTTCCCATTGATTTTGATTCTTCAACAGTTATTACACCATCTGTACCAACTTTATCCATTGCATCGGCAATAAGATTTCCAATTTCTTCATCATTACCGGAAGATATTGTAGCAACCTGAGCAATTGCCTCTCTTCCTTCGATTTGTTTGGACATTTCTTTAATTTTTGCTACACAGATGTTAACAGCTTTTTCAATTCCTTTTTTAACAAGGATAGGGTTAGCACCAGCAACCACATTTTTTAAACCTTCACGAACCATTGCCTGAGCTAAAATAGCAGAAGTAGTTGTTCCGTCACCAGCTACATCATTTGTTTTACTGGCAACTTCTTTAACTAACTGAGCACCAACATTTTCAACTGGATCTTCTAATTCTATTTCTTTCGCAATTGTAACTCCATCATTGATAATCTGTGGAGCACCGAATTTTTTTTCTAACACAACGTTACGACCTTTAGGTCCAAGAGTTATTTTTACAGTATCCGCAACTGCATTTACACCACGCTCTAACGCTCTTCTAGCTTGCTCATCAAATATTATTTGTTTAGCCATATATTTTTGAATCCTCCTTATTCTTTAATAAATTAATTATTCAACTACTGCTAAGATATCTTTCTCAGCAATAACAAGATATTCATCACCTTCAATTTTTACTTCAGTACCGGAATACTTAGCAAAAAGAACGACATCACCTGTTTTTACATCTACAGGGGATTTTTTCCCGTCATCAAGTGTTTTACCAGGCCCAACGGCTACTACTTTAGCCTGTTGAGGTTTTTCTTTTGCTGTATCAGGAAGGAAAATACCACCCTTGGTTTTTTCTTCACTTTCTAAAACTTTAACAACTACTCTGTCAGCCAATGGTCTTAATTTAACTGTTGTTGCTGTTGACATTTTTTATCCTCCTTAATTAATTAATTAATTACTAAAATTAGATTTTGGTTAGCACTCAATTACTTATGCTGCTAACAAATATATTTTATACAGCATTTAGCACTCATGTCTAGAGAGTGCTAACTAGTTTTACAAAACGTTACAAAGTGGAATTTTTATATATTTTTATTTAAATTTTTTTATTAAATAAAATTAAGTAAATGCTAAATCAAAACTATTAGGTTAGTCTTTTAATATGATTGACTATCTTTTTATTGACCATAATGGTAAACCGTGATTAACAATAGTTTTCAATAAAATGAGAATGTTCAAACTAATGTAATTAATAAATGTTTCTTAATAAAATATTGAATCCATTACCAAATTGTTTGAATATTCTCTAATTTGGTCAATTTAAGCTCTCTCCTTTAATAAAGGAGGGTTGGGGAGGATTATTAAAAATAACAACTTGGAAGATAATAGAAAAACTTTCTTTAGTTTTAATAAAATTAATAACCAAATATGGTAAAATTAATTTTTGTTTGGGTGGATGGCGGAATTGGCAGACGCGCTAGACTTAGGATCTAGTACCGAAAGGTGTGAGAGTTCAAGTCTCTCTTCGCCCACTGGTTGACAAAACTAAAAAGTTATTTTATAAATATAAATACTCTGTTATTTTATAGAGTGTTTTATGTTTACGCGGAAGTAGCTCAGTGGTAGAGTACAACCTTGCCAAGGTTGGTGTCGCGAGTTCGACCCTCGTCTTCCGCTTTTCTTAAATTAAATCAGGCAGCAGTTCAAGCCCTGCTACTACAATTAATATGTAGGGAACGAGCTTGATCGTTCCAAATTACCCAATATGTACATTTATTTTAAAAGCATTTTTGATTTTTTTTTTAGTCTGGTCTCATTAATTATTTTTTTCTTCTTTTTTGTTGTTATTGCAATATTAATTAAAATTTTTGATCCTGGACCAGTATTTTTTTTGCAGGAAAGAGTTGGAAAAAATGAAAAAATATTTAAAATATTTAAATTCAGAACAATGGTTGTTAATGCCCACAAAATTGGTCCGGTACTTACAGAGGATAATGATCCCAGAATTACAAAAATAGGAAAATTTCTTAGGCATACCAGTCTTGATGAATTACCCCAACTGATTAATATTCTGAAAGGAGAAATGAGCCTTATTGGTCCAAGGCCAGAAGTACCTTCTATAGTTGAAACATATAATGTTAAAATGAAAAACGTTTTTAGGGTAAAACCGGGTTTAACTGGGTGGGCCCAAATACATGGAAGAGACTTATTAACTATTGAGGAAAAATCGTTCTATGACTTACAATATGTAGAAAAAATTTCAGTTTTATTGGACCTGAAAATATTTCTTTTAACCTTCCCTGCTCTTTTTTCTGCAAAAGGAGTAAATTAAAAAAACTTTACCTGTATGCCTACAATATATGTATCTCTGGGATTAGTGTTATTTGCAGTGTGTGTAGAATCACAGTAAGAAATAACTATCTGAATGTATTATGATATAAACTTAAAAATAGTATTTTGTAAAATTAACTTGTGCTAGAAACAAATATATTTAAAGGTATTTTAGTTTTTGCCATAGGTAGCCTATTAGGTAGCTTTTTAAACGTATTAATTTATCGTTTGCCAAGAGAAAAATCTATTGTATGGCCAGGCTCTAAATGTCCTAAATGTAATACACCAATTGCTGGATATGATAACATACCAGTTTTAAGCTGGATAATGCTATTTGGAAAATGTAGGTATTGCAAAGAAAAAATTAGTATAAGATACCCACTTGTAGAGATACTAACAGCAATTTTGCTATTTTTTACGTATAAAAGTTTTGGGATTAATGGAAATTGGTTTTTTTTAACATATTTTGTGTGTATTATGATTGTGATATCTTTAATAGATATAGATCATATGTTAATTTTGAATAGTTTAACCTATCCTGGAATTATTGTTGGGTTTATTTATAGTTATATAAATAACAATATTCAGCAATCTTTATTAGGAGCTTTTTTAGGAGCAATTTTCTTTTATTTGATTGTAAAAATAAGTTTATTTGTGATGAAAAAAGAAGGATTAGGCATGGGTGATGTGACCTTTGTCGCTCTTTTAGGTTCCTGGTTAGGAATAAATTATTTATTAGGGTCTTTACTAATTAGCTTCTTTCTTGGGTCTATTATTGGTATAATGCTTTTGATTAAGAAAGGAAAAAGTGAATATTTTCCATTTGGTCCTTCTCTTGCTATAGGAGCATTAGTTACTTTACTAACAAACAATTTTCTATTGTTGTGGTATATGGATAAGTTTTTATAATTGGAGTTCAAATTTGAATATTAGCTTGGAAGAGTCGTTAAAGGTTTTTAAAAAATTAGTTTTGCCATTAGCAGATCAAATTTTAAGTAAGATCCAATCTGTAGAAATGGCTAAAGTTAAGAAAAATGCGCCTATTTTTGTTACTTCTATAGGTCTAGCTAGAAGAGGAGTTGAGGAGTTCTAACTGTGGTTGAAATAAATCTTGAGAAAGAAAGTGATAATAACCCTGATCTTGCAGGTGAAAAAACTGATCTAAAAACATCTGGTGGTTCAGGTATCACGATTAACATTAATCTTCTCGGTTATGAAGTAAGAGAAGAAATTGAAAAAAGCGCAGGCGGATTAAAAATAAGTAAGCCTTTAATTGTTACCCTGGCACTTATTGGGTTAGCAATACTTATAAATGTTATAAGTTATCTTGTACTTGTGAGTCTTCGTGATGAACAGGTTGCTTTAAAAGAAAAACTTGAAAGCAGAAAAGCAGAATTAGAAATCAAAAACAAAGAATTAACCCAGAAAGCAACTGACCGAGATATATTACTTCAAAAGAAAAATATACTTTTATGGGCTGTTGGAAATAATTTCAAATGGTCTTCTTTACTTGAAGAAATCAGAGATAGAACTCCAAGTAATTTATGGGTAAGTAAGGTTGATATTACTGATAGTTTTCAGTTAAATATCAGTGGAGAAACCTTTGATCACAAGACAGTAGCCCTTCTTCTGGCAAATTTACAGGATTCTCCGGCATTTACCAATGTTGTTCTTGACTTTACAAAGAAAACTCCTTCTTTAAAAATTAGAGACAGCAATAAGAAAAATAAAGAGTCTCAAAAACCAGTTAACTTTAATGTTGAGAGAATGGTTACATCTGTAACGAAGTTTAATATTCGTTGCGATGTGGTGGTAAAAGTAAATTAATGATATTTAATGCTAATTTTTAAAGGTGGAAAATGGCTGAAACAAAAATATTTGGATTAACGTTAAATACGGATGCTATAACAAACCTGCCTGATATTTATAAAATAATTGCAGGGGGAGTATTAGCTGGCGCAATACTTGTAGGTGCAGGGTTTTATTTAGTCTATCCGGTTTATCAGGAATATCAGACCCTGGCAGAAGGTAATGTTACACTAACTCAGGAAAATGAAGCTTCAGAAACTAAGTTAGGTTATAACCCAACTACGAAAAGATACAACAGAATTGAAGAACTTGAAGCTGAGATGAAAACACTGGATGAAGAAATTAAAAAAGTTCAATCAAGGATTCCAGATAAAGAAAATATCCCAACTCTGATTTATGATTTAGAGAGAATTGTTGAAGAAAATAATAAATCAGATTTACTTGATATTGTCCCATCTGCAATGCAGGCTGTAACATTGCCCGCAAATTTACAAAGCGGTAAACCAACCGGTTTAAATTTAAAACAGGTTGCTTTAAGTTTAAATATGGAATCAAGTTACCCTGCATTAATTAGTTTATTTAAAGACTTTGAAAGATATCAGAGAGCAGTTGGTACAACATCTCTGTCACTTTCTCCGCTGGCAGATACGGAAAATAAGTTTAGTGCTTTAAAAGTTACCTTGAATCTTAAAGCTTATGTATTACCTGAAGGAGGTAATTAAATGAATAAACATATGATTATATTGCCTGTTTTATTAACATCGGCAGTATCATTACATGCAATTTCCTTTTATATTGAAGAACCTGAAGAAATTGCCCAAAATCCACCTATTTCTATAAGTGCAAGTGCCTCTATAAATACAGAGGAAAGTGTTGAGCCATCCGAAGAAGCAACAACAACACCTGAAACAGCTACAACAGTTATACCTGTTAGTACATCTAACCCTGAATCACCAGCTGCATCTGTAAAGGCAACTGTAGTTCCGGTACAAAAGGAATCAACAGCAAAACCAACAACAGAACCTGTTGTTAAAGCGTCTGTTAAAGCCCCTGTAGAGCCTTCAAAACAGCCTGTAAAACCAACTCAAGAACCAGTTAAAGTAGCTCAGAATCCAAACCCTGCACCAGTACAACCAAGTGTTGAGCCAACTAAAGCTCCTGATACAGTAAAAGTTGCTTCATCTTTAATCGCCAGTAAACCATATGGTGATATTGTAAAAGAAGCAAAACTTGTAGGTGGAAGAGTAGATCCATTTTTATCAATGAAACCTCCTGCCCTGCCGGATGTACCTGAAATTACTTCTCCTGTTATGCCAATGCCTGATAATAGTATTCCAGAAATACCTTTTCCTGATAATAATACTAACAAAAAACCTAAAGTAGCTAATAAAGGTAAAATTAAGGAACCTCCTGTACCATGGGGAATACCTGACTTTGGTGATAATAAAACGCCCAAAAACGGTAAACCAACCCCAAAGGCATCCGAAGGCCCAATTATTGTTTTTAAAGATGAAATAAAAATAAATGAAGGCTTGGCTTTAACAGGTATTATTACCGGAAATAAACCTTTGGCTCTGATCACTGTAAATAAAGAAAGCAGAGTTTTTGCTGTTGGAGATGTTATTAATAAAGATATAAAACTTGTTTCAATAAACTTTGCGACACAGCAAGTAACAATAAAAAATGATAAAGGCGGAAAAGCTTTTTTATCAATAAGTGAGTAAAATTAATAAAAAATGTAATATTTGTCCTAAATAAGTATTAGTTTAATAAATGTAAAAGTTCTAAATTAGAAATAAAGGAGTAACGTTATGTTATTTAAAAAAGTTCATCTGCTATCATTGTGTATTGGCTTAACTCAAGTCTTAGCAACTTTTCCTTCTATTGCCGCACCCTTGATTGTTAACGATAATAAAACCGGGGTCAGATCTTTAATTAAATTTGATAAAGATCCGATTGTAAATATTAATTTAAGCAATGCTCCTGTTGGTGATGTTCTAAAAGCCCTGGTAGATCAGATTGGTTACAATATGATTGTAAATACCGATGCAAAAGCAATTGATGATGTTATCCCCAGAATTGAATTTAACAATATTAAACTAAGTGAAGCAATGAGTTTTATATTAAGATTAAAAAATCTGACTGTAAAAAAAATAAATAAAACTCTCTTTATTTCTGATCAAAAAGCACAGACAAGCTCCGGCATTGATGATTCAATGATCAAAACCTATAAATTAAGTAATTTAAAACCAACAGAAGCTGTAACAAAAATAGAGCAGTTTTATGTTGCTCCTCTTACACCACCTAAACTAATCCCAACAGATGAGACTAATTCTTTAGCCGTAATTGCCAGACCAACAGAGATAGATTATCTTGATTCTCTGATATCTATTGTTGATATACCAGTACCACAGGTAATGATCGAGATAAAACTGATTGAACTATCAGAACAGGCCAGCAGGAACCTTGGAGTTGCTTATGGTTTTGGCCAGAAGCAATTTGGTATCGGATTTAATAATTCAGTAGCAGGCGGAGCAGCAGCAGCTGCTGGTCCACAGGGTGCACAGATTGGCCAGGTTGCTACAGGAGCTGCAGCAACCCAAAGCCCTGCATTAACATTAAGTTTTGATGCCCTGAGAAATTATACAGCTAATTTTAATGCTCAGGTAAATGCCCTGGTTCAAAACAGTAAAGCTAAAGTTTTATCCAATCCAAGAATAGCAACTCAAAACGGAAAAAAAGCTATATTCATGTCTACTGAACAAGCACCAGTAATTGAAACATCTCAATCTGCTACTGGCTCAACTCAGGCAGTAAAAACAATCAATATAGGTGAGACAATAAATGTAACTCCTACAATGGTTGATCCATCCACAGGGTTTGTAACTCTTGAGCTTAACCCACAAATCAGTTCAAGAGGTAAAGATGTTATTGTAAACGGAAACCCTGTCCCTGAAACTCTACTCAGGACCGTTACCACAACAATGAAAGTTAAAAGTGGTGAGTCTATTGTTTTAGGGGGATTAAAGAGAAGAAATAATACAAATGCATCCAATAAAATTCCTATTTTAGGTGATATACCATTTTTAGGCCAGCTCTTTGGTGCTAATTCATGGGCAGATAGTGAAACTGAGCTAATTATTATGGTTACGCCATATATACTTGATGAAGCAGGAAATGGTCCAAAAACAGAAACATCTTCAGGACAATAATTCAGCTCTGCTCAGGGTAATTTTATGGTTTGTTTCATTGACATATAATAAGCCATATTTGGGTGATTATTTATAAATATATTATTAAGAGACGTGATTGATCACGTCTCTACACATTTAAATAAAAAATATTTTTAAAGGGTTATTAAGGAAAATGGTAAAAAAAAGAAAAATTAAAACTTTAATATTAACTGTATCATCCTTATTTATATTTTCATTAAACGCATTTGCAGAAACATTAGACGATGGGATAAAGCTTTTCAAAAGTGGTCAGTACGAGAAAGCTATTGATGTTTTAAATAAAGTAGTAAAGGCAGATCCATCTGAACCGGATCCGCATCTTTGGTTAGCAAAATGTTATGATGCTCTTTTTCAACTTGATCTTTCAATTCAGGAAAATAAAATATATCAGACACTAAAATACAATAATCCAAACCGCAAAGATAAAAATGTGACTCCTAAAGAGATAAAAAAAGAAGAAGTTGTTCAGGAAGATAAAGACCGGTTGATTCGTTTGGATGATGAGTTTTTATCAAGCCTGATAAACAAAAGAAACAGTTCTGAAGAATTAAAAAATTTAAGATTTATTGATTTGGAAATAATAAATAAGCTTCTGGCCAAAATTCCTCTTGAAAGTGATTCCCTGTTAAAAATGAACAGAGAATATGAAATAAAGGCTCATTATGGACTGGCAAGTCATGAAGATTTGCTTGTTTTAAATAAAACAAGACTGGAATTAGCTTTACTTGATATTGATATAAAGAAATTTGAGCTTACCCAGGAAAAAGATCCTGATAAAAAGAAAGTTATTGAGACTGATATTATTTTCCAGCAAAAAGAATATAATAAGACACTTGAAGAAACATCAAAATTAATTAATACAGCTGTTTTTATCAATACAGATCCAGTGAGTTTTGAGTATTATCAGAATCTTGATACAACTCCAGATGAGCATATTAAACGCCTGGAAGCAAAAAAACTGGAAATTAAAGTTGCTATTGATACTGCCACTCAACAGATTAAAAATTTTAAAAGTATCATTATACCTCAGGAAAAAGATTTAAACGCTAAAAAAGAAAAAATTGAGCCAAAGTTACTTGATGCTGATATTAATACATTATCAGGATATGAAAAAGAACTTGTAAATGATTTTAGAAGCCGAAGTAATAAAATTGATAATGATAAAGCACAACTCCTTAATTATGTATTAGAACAGGAAATACTTTTTAATGCATTTAATAAAGCAAATGAAACAATAACAAAAATAAAACCAGAATATATTATTAATGATCCACCTTTACCTAAACAGGAAAAACTGAAAGAATTAAAATAAGTTAGGCTATAATAAGATTAAATTTAATCTATTATACATATATAGGTAATTTTTATGTTAAAAAAAAGTATTCTTACTATTTTATGTCTTATTTCTTTTTCAAACCCTGTATTAGCAGAAAGCTTACAGGAAGGTATTGAGCTATATAAGACCCAGCAGTTTGAAAAGGCTGTATCAGTTCTAAGTCAGGTAGCAAAAACTTCGCCCAAAGATCCAATACCTCATTTATGGCTTTCAAGATGCTATGAGTCAATGTTTCAGTTAGATAAAGCTATTGCTGAATCAAAAATCTATGAAACTTTAAATTATGAAGTTGAACAGGAAAAAAGAAATGAAAAAAAAGCTAAAAAAACTTTAATTGAGAACAAAGATAAAAATGATAAGACAGAAATTGTTGATGTTGAAAATGGGCCAATACAAATAATTAACATCGATGAGCAATTTATTGATAATCTGGTTAGTAAAAGAGAACCTGTAAAATCAGAAAATAAAAAACCCCTTGAGCCTGATGAAATAAAGAATCTTTTGGCTTCTATTCCTGTAAGTATTAATGAAGTAAAAAAAATAAACAAAAAGCTGGAAATTAAACGTTTATATGGAATAGCTAGCCATCAGGAAGAAATTGTTCTCAAAAAAACGGAGACAGATTTAATTTTATCCGAATTAAAGGATAAAAATGAAAAGCTTACCCAGGAAATCATTTCTGACAAAAAGAACTATTACAATCTTTTAATAACAAAACTAAAGGAAAAATATCAAAAAGCTGTTAAGGATATTTCAGATTTAATTAATAAACCAGTATACACATCTACTGATTCATTAAGTGTTGAATATTTCGGACATACTGAAGTGCGTCTGGATGTTTATATTGAGGATATGAACAACAAAAAAAATTCCCTGGAAAATTTTTTAAAAGATGCTGAAAAATATATTAAAGTTTATAATGAT
>CAYRDV010000187.1:0-11485 GCA_964422885.1 uncultured Candidatus Sericytochromatia bacterium | reverse complement strand
AATTGGCATTTTTTAGCTTTGCTCCGGTCAGGTTAGCTCCTGTCAGGTCTTTCCCGGATAAATTAACCCCAGTCAGGTTTGCTCCGCTTAAGTCTGCTCCTATTAATGTTGTGCCTGTAAAATCCTTTGATGATAAATCCTGGTTATTTAGTTTTGCATTGGTTAAATCTTTAGATGCAAAATCCACTGTGGACAAATTTGAGGATATCAGGTTACAACCTACACAAGCATTGGTATTAATCAGTTTACCAACCAGATTTTCATAATTATCATCTACAAAATATGTTCCGCTTGGATCATATTTAATTGAGAAAAAAGGATCCCTGTTTTCTTGTAATACAGTAATTACCATAGTTGCCACATCAAGAATAGTTTGTACTGCTACACCACTAACAGGGTTCGGTATTACACTGCTGCCACTGCTTATATCAATAGTTCCGATTGTATCTGCCGCAGGAATTGACTGTAAATTTGCTATGACAGACAGAGCAGTTGTTTTTGAACTAATACCTACCGATGGATAGGTTATTGATGACCAGGCACTCCCGGTCCATTTGAGAAAAGTCCTGACTGTCATTACCGCAGAACCTACTCCTCCCATCCTTTTTACGGCTTCAAGGGTATAAGTCTTTCCTGTAACCGGAGTAAAACCGGCTGACTGATTTATGATGAAAAACCCGCTTGAGTCAGTCAGACCAGTTGCAATTGTTTTATTTGCATCTGCGGGAGGATCGTCATAAGGGTAGATAAGTGAAACTGTCGCTGCACTACCAACTTCTGCAATTGTGGCCTTTGTTTTAAATTTTGGAGTTTCGTTTGTTTTAGGGAATTCGGCTCTGCCAACAATAGAATATTTAGAGGTTATCAGATGCTGAGAGTTTAGTTGGTTATAACTTAAATTGTTATTAGGAATATTTGACGCACATGATGTTATCAGAGCAAGTGTGGTATAAGCACTTAAAGTAATTCTGGTCAGTTTTTTCATTGTATGACTTCCCTCTCACAAAAATTGTTTATTTGAGAACTTAGTTATATTTGGGGTAAGTAAAAATAAAAAAATAACTTATAAAATTTAATTGTCGGGGCGACCCGCCGGGTCGCCCTAACAGATATTGTTTTGTGATAAGTTATTTTTTAGAAATTACTAAAAGTTTTTAAGAAGTGATATTTAATAATGCCCAAACATTGATTTCTGGACAATAACAAAGGGTGGATCTTCTGTTTATTACTAATTAAAAAGTACAAATCACCAACAAGTTAATTTTAATTAACAACCGTGATATTTTTCTTGGTAAACATAACAATAATAAAAATTATACCAACAATTTTTAAAAAGGTAAATAAACTTACAAAAAAAAACATTAATAATTGTATTAATAAATTTCAAATATTTTTGAGGAAATTTGGGATTTTATGATTTAATTTCATAGGTTTTTAATCCCTAACCAGTTTTGTTAAAACATTAGATTATGAGTATAATTTATGAGGTTGTCAAATCGGTTAAAATATCCTTACAATTAAATTCTCCAAAGATAAATATGGATTGATATTTGTAAAATTTTATGAGCCAAATCTTTAAATATGCTTCTTAATATTTTTGAAAAAAAAATTAAATATATTTACTTTGATGCTTTAAAAAATAAAGTTATCAGAAAAAATTTAACTGAGCAGGAAATACAGGAAATATCTGAACACGAATTTAAAGAAGATTGCTATATTTTTAATGAGAATATAAATCAATTAGTTGAAAATATAAATAAGTTAGAGCAAATCAAATTATCAGATTTTAATAATTCGGTTTTTAGTTTATTACATGCTGAAATATCTAATCTTTCTACATTAGCAAAAACTTTAACTACCAAAGATTTAAAAAATTACCAGAAATTAATGAATAGTTTCAGAGAGTTATTTAAAACCTACATTTCTCTTATTACCAATCAGTCATGGCAAGCACCTGATTTTGGGTATTCTTTAGATCCCCAGCATGGCCTTTTTCAGGAAAAAATATACTCCTTTTATAATGATTATCAGAGATACAGGATTGATACAAAGGAAATTGAAAACAGGTATAACCTTTGTTATAAAAATATCAATAATATAAAGCATCAGGCTTATCTTTTTAACAGTGGTATGGGAGCTTTTACCTCTTTACTTAATTCCTTTACCAATTATCAAAGCAGTATAAAAATTGCCGGAAAAAATTTATACTTTGAAGTATTTTCAATACTTAAGCAAGATAAAAATATTACTTTTTTTGATGAGAAAGATATTGATTCAATCCTCACTTTTATAGAGAATAACCATCCTGATTACTTGTTTTTTGATCCTGTCGCCAATAGTGGTCATTTACCCTGCTGTGATTTTGAAAAACTGTTTGCCTATTATCAGAAAAATCCTCCTGATAAACCAGTATCAGTAATGATTGATATTACATTATGCGTACATTTTTTTCAGATTAATAAATTCCTTAGTAATTCCTTTCCTGGGAACTTAAATGTTTTTTTATATAGGAGCCTGCAAAAACTGGATCAGCAAGGTTTGGATCTGGTAACCGGAGGGTTGATTATTCATTATGGAAATTTAAATTTATTACTTGATAGTTTTCGGCAAATGGGAACAATGCCAACAGAAGTTGAAACCGCCACTTTAGAAAAACTGGGAATAAAAAATATTGAACCAAAACTTTTACGTCATAGCCGAAATGCCCTTTTAATCGCTGATTATTTAGCTAATCTTAAAGATAAACCAGAAAGTATAATTGATAAGGTTTTTCACCCATTATTAAATTCAGAACCGGAAAGCTTTTTTCAGGTGCCATTATTGTTTTTTTCTTTAAAAGAACACTTTAATCTGGAAGATAATAATGCGTTCCTACAGGAATTATTAAAGGCTGCAAAAGCTGGTGAAATTAGTCTTATTGCCGGAACCAGCTTTGGTTTTAACTGCTCAAGGATAATGATCACTACATTTCCAAATTCTTCTATAATATGTTTTAGATTTTCTCCTGGTACTGAAACTTTGCAGGAAGTTTATAAACTATTAAATATTTTTACTGAAGTCACAACGAATTTTGTTCAAAATTTAAAAAATTTATATGAAAAAGAAAATTTAGGGATTTATAAAAATAAAAAAGAACATTTTAATAATTTTATTAATACATTGTCTCAAAATGAACTTGATTACCATTCTTTTAAAAAGATTACCTTACTTTTAAATGATCTAAAAAATAGCCTGGATAAATTCAGATATTATAAAAATTCAAAAATTTTTTACTTCAATATTTTAGAACAACTAAGTGAAAATTTTTTAAAAGCATTGGATAAATTACAGGTAGCAAATGAATTAAAAAAAGAAATTATCAGATTTATTGCTGATTTTAATTCTCCAGTACCGTAAGGACAGAACAAGGTTCTGGTTTTGTGGGTTGATTCTTGTAAATCATTGCATTAAAATATAAATAATTACATTTTTAGACAAAAGAAATCTATAATGAACCTTTTTATTAAAATTATTCTTACTTTTTTTATTATCTTTAATTTTAGTTTCCAACAAAAGCCTGCCATTGCAGATGCTTATGTAAAAACTATTGCTGTTTTGGATTTTGAAAATAATTCAGGATTAATTTCTCTGGACAATTTAAAAAAAGGGCTATCAGATTCGATGGTTAACAGTCTGGCAAGATATAAAAGAATTAATATCGTTGAACGCAGCAGATTAAAAGATGCTATGAGTGAAGTTGCTTTTGGACAATCAGGTTTTACATCTCCTGAAACAGCTGCAAAAATAGGAAAAATTACCGGTTCAAACTATGTTTTACTGGGTTCGGTTGTAAGAATTGGAGATGTTTTCGAAGTTGGAGTCCGGGTTGTTGATGTTGAATCATCAAAAGTTATCTTGGGACGGTCAGTGCGTGGCCCCAATGAGGAAGCCATTTTTAAAAGCATCGATTATCTTTCTTTGGAAACAGCAAACAGCCTTGGCGAAGCAATAGATAAATCTGTAATGGAAAATGCCCGTAGAGAAGCAGAGTCATTCCGGGGCAGTAATAATTTATCTACTTATTTGTGGATAGGCGGGGGAATCCTGGCTACTGGTCTTATTGCCGGAGGTATTGCACTGGCTCTTGGTCTTGGTCCCAAACAGGAATCAAATCAGAATGTTTGTATTGGCTCTGATTGTGATACTAAAGATAAAAAACTGCAAACTTTAAATTTTAGCTTTGGCTGGGGAATTTAATTAAGTAAAATTTTTTGATTTTTTTAGCAATAAATTTTGGTTAAGGCCTATAATAAGCATATAAGTTAAATATTATTGTTTTATTAAACTTAATTTAACTAAAAAAGGTGTAAGTATAAAGGCTAAGGTAAAATTAAATTGAGAAAGAAAGAAACTTCAATAAAAATAAAATCAACCTCTTTCCTGTCTTTACCTGAAATTGCTGAAAAGGATCCTGTTGCCCTGGCTGAAAGACGAATTCGGGCTTTTATAGAAAACCCTGATTGGGTTTATGATACTTTATCTGTTATCAGTAAAGCACTAAATAATGTTATTGTTCTTAATGCTTTTGAATGCCTGGCATTAGAAAGACTTGATTTAATCTCAGAAGTTGAAAATGGCTTTTTGGTAATCATGGACAGATACTATAATGTTTTAGATAAAAATATTCTTACCAGCTTAAAACAACAGATTTTATCCCTTACTGCCTGTTATTCGTCCAGACTTATAAGAGAGCCTGAATTACACCATATGAAATCATTATTCAAAAAAGCTTTAAGAAAAGCTCCTACTAAAAAATTAACTGCTGAAGAAACCAATGTCTTAAAGGAAGCGTATTTAAAACTGGAAAATGGAAAAGTAGTTAATTTAAGAGGAGAACTGGTGAACATACCCCAATTTAATTTTCGTACATTATTAACTGCTTGATTTATAAGATGTAGGGGGCTGTCCAAAAAGCCCTGGATTTGATCAATCAAATCCCTACAATATTGATTTAACGTAGGGGCTTGATTAATCAAGCCCTCTTTTTGGACAGCCCCTACTGCCTTTTATCCTTAGTTTTTGTTATTAGTTTTCGGATTTAGTATAATTATAAGATATTCTTTTTAGAATGATTCTGTTTTAAGAGTTATAACCATTGTTTGAATTTTTAGAAGTTAATGATGAACATAAAGAGCAGGTTCATTATCAGGAAATTATTAGAGAAATACCTGATAATCAGTGCCTTACAATGTCTGATCTAAAAATTATTAATCCTCCTGCCAGTCTGTTTAAATGTATATCATCCAGAATTCTTTATAAGTATTCGATTATTCCTTTGTTTACGGTGTTACCCGGTAATAGGCCAACTCTTCCCAAACATCTGGAAAAAAAATATTGGGGAAATATTGATGGTAAAAACCAGATTTCAATTTATGTTGCAATGCCAGAACCATTTAATTTACAGGTATTAAATATTATCCGTTCTGTAACAGGATATTCTGTTGTTTCTATTCCTTTAACTACAAAAGTGGCCGGGGAATTTTTCAAAACAGAATTTAACAGGATAAGAAATCCTGGCCAGGATTTATCTGAAAAAAAACAATCCAATATCCAAGATATTGTAACTGCGTTAAAAGAAAATTTTGTTTATATTGTAGTATTTGTTATGATTTTAATCGGTTTGATCGCCGTAAAATTTTATATAGAAAATGTATAAAATATCTAGTTTGTATAGTAATTATTTGTTAAAAGGAATTATTTATTAAAAAAGAATGGAACATATCTTAAAGACATTAATGTCATATAATCCTCAAAAATTTGAGCTATTAAATGATCTTATCGAAGAAAGCCATGATACGACCAGAGGTATTTTTGTAAATCGAACTCTTCGTATGGATGAAATAAAATACATTGGTTTTGATATGGATTATACTTTAGCAATTTATAATAAAAAAGAAATAGAAGAACTGGCCTTTAATCTTACATTGGACAGATTAATTGATTTAAAGGGTTATCCCCAATTTATCAAAGAACTTAAATATGATGAGACTTATGTTATCAGAGGTCTTGTCTTAGATAAAAAAAGAGGGAATATTTTAAAACTGGATCGTCATAAATCGATTCGCCGGGCGGATCATGGTACCAGACCTTTATCTGTAAAGGAAATTCGGGATTTTTATCTGACAGGCAAAATAAAACAGTCAGATGGCACTTTTAGTTCTATTGATACTTTATTTTCACTGCCAGAAGCATTTATGTATGCAAAAATGATTGATCTTATGGATCAGGAAACATTGGCAATTCCTTCTTACTCACAGCTTTTTGATGATATAAAGGAATGTATTGATCTTGTACATCGTGACGGAAGTTTGAAGGGTGAGATTGCTAAAGATCTTAAAAGGTATATTTATAAGGATTTAAGATTGCCTCTGGTTTTAGATAAATTCAGAGAAAAAGGAAAAAAACTTTTTGTTCTTACCAATTCAGAATGGAGTTATACCAATATGGTAATGAATTATTTACTGGAAAATACGATGCTTGAATATAAATCCTGGCAAGATTTTTTTGATATTATTATCTGCCATGCCAGTAAGCCTGAATTTTTTATTAAGAATAGAGACTTTTTCGAAGTAAATGAACAGACCTCAGAAATGATGGAGATAATTCATAATTTTGAAAAAGGTCATATTTATGCTGGTGGTAATTATACCAAGTTTGAGGAAATTATCGGCTCTAAAGCAGATGAAGTTTTATACATAGGTGATCATATTTATGGCGATATTTTACGTTCCAATAAAGATTCGGGTTGGAGGACAGTACTTGTTATAGAAGAACTGGAAGATGAGCTTTCAAAATTACAGGAAGTTTATCATGATATGCGTTCTCTTTATAAATTAGAGGAAAAAAGAGACAAAATAGATTATGAATTAACAATGTTTTCCAATAAGATAAAAAGATTGGAAGCATTTAAAAAAGAAAGTTACCTAAATCTTGATGAAGACGAAAAAAGGCTCACTGACAAAGCAATCAATGATTTTAATAATGAGTTACGCTTTTTGGAAAACCGGCTGAATAAACTTGTAAACCAGATAGCCGAATTTAGGAAAAAAATAGATTCTTCATTTCATAAAAAGTGGGGGCCTGTTTTTCAGGAATCAGATGAAATTAGCCGATTTGGTGATCAGGTAAGAGACTATGCCTGTATTTACACCAGCAGGATTAGTAATTTTTTCTTTTACCCTGTAAATAACTATTTTAAATCTTTTCGGGATTTTATGCCCCATGAAAAATTGCATTTTAGTTAATGAGTCTTATTAAATGCAAAACTTTTTAGTTTTACCAATGGATGAGCGGCCTTGTACCTATAATTTTCCTAAACAGCTGGGAGAAATGGCTGGAGCTAAAATTTATATTCCTCCCAGAGAAATTTTGGGAAACCTGGAAAAAATTGCTAATTATAAAGAATTATCCGACTGGGTTTTAAATAATGCTGGCAAAGTAGCTGGAATGGTAATTTCTACTGATACTTTACTGTATGGAGGCCTGATTCCTTCGCGAAGAATTCCAGCCACTTTTGAAGAAATTTCCGAGAAACTTTTAATATTTAATAAACTTAAAAAGCTTTTTCCTAATCTGGTTATTTATGTCTGTACAACAATTATGCGAATTTCTAACAGCAATGAAAATCAGGAAGAAAAAGAATACTGGAACAAATTCGGGGAACTGATTTATAAATATTCTTCGCTGATGGATAAACTGAAAATTTTTAGCGATAATGACTATGAAACTTACAATTTGGAACGTATTCTTGAACCAGCTACTAATGCTGTCCAAATAAGCGAACTAAAAGAGCAGATTCCGACAGATACTCTTAAAGATTATATTTTAGGCCGGTTTAGAAATTTTAAAATAAATATCCTTTTGACTGAATTACTCAAAGAAGAATTAATTGACTATCTTGCTGTTTGTGCTGATGATTCAAGCCAACATGGATTTAATGTAACAGAAAAAAGGATTTTGAAAAAAATACCTGATAAAATCCATAGTTTAAAAAATAAAATTAATATTTATCCTGGAGCTGATGAAGCAATATCAGTACTTCTGGCTAGGATGATCAATAAAAGTGTTTCCTTTGTACCCAAATTCTATGCCCGTTATTCAAAACCTGGTGAAGGTAGTTCTCTGATAACTATGTATGAAGGAGTTTCGATTAGAGAAACTCTTGAAAGTCAGGTAAGTTCAGTTGGTGGTGTTTTGGTAAATTCCCTGGCGATGGCAGATGCGATTCTTTATATACACACCTCCGAGAATGGTCAGGAAGATCAATATTTAAATACTCTTTTTAATAAAAATATTATCCCTGTTCCTGACACTATCATTAAAGGCGATATTAATAATATCGAAGGTGAGCTAAATAAACTGGTAGTACTTGTTGATCTCGCTTATGCCAATGGAGCAGATAATTATTTTATGAATGAGCTTTCAGTTAAAATTGATCTCAAAAAACTTTTATCCTATTCTGCCTGGAATACTGCCGGAAATAGCCTCGGTACAGCTCTGGCACATGCCAGTATCCGAAAACTTACAATGTTTAAAAATAATAATAAGCTTGATGAACTTCATTATAATTTCTTATTTGAGAGGTTTATTGATGACTGGATTTATCAGGGTTTTGCAAGACAAGCCTTTATTAGAGCTTATGGATATCCTTTGGCTTTAGAAAACCTTGATAACTTAAAGGGTATTGTAAAAAATTTGGCTGAAGGTTTGCTTTCTCGACATAAAAATACGCATTTATCTCCTTCTGGTATCTTGGAAAGTATTGAGCTTTTAAAGATTAGCTTTCCCTGGAAAAGACTTTTTGAAATTGAAATCAGTTGTTCAAGTAAAGTAAATTATTAATTAAATATTAAATTTGTCATTAAATTTTTAAAAAGAAATTTATATCTGATAATTTTAGATTATTTTTAAGAAAAATAATTTAGAAAATAAAATAAAAGCTTTATAATAAAAATATAAATTTAAAACAAATGGTGAACTAAGTATGTCAGAAATTAATGGCAACATGAATAATAATGGCCAAAGTATCAACATGGCTTATATGCAGGCAATGATTGGTGAAGGTGGCGAAGAAAAATTAGATCAGGTTTGCGATGAAATTGACGCTAATATAAAAAAGACCCAAGAGGCTCTTGAAAAAGAGAAAGGTAAAAAAGCGACAGACCTTTCTCCATTTGAACAAATTCTTTTAAGCCTTGATGTCAGCCTGGAAAACGGTCGTAGATTAAATGAAAACAAAAAACTTGCTTTTTTTCGTGAGCAACAGTTCAGGCAATATGTATTGGAAGCCTATGGCGTACAAATCTAACTAAATAAGTTAGATTTTACTTTTTCTTTTTGTCTTCTTTTTTAGGTTCTTCTTTTTTATTTTCAGTGGTTGCACCTAAAAAATCCTGCCACACATTTACTGATTCCTGAGCTTCTTTTTCACGTTTTTCTCTTAATTTTTGTTTATCTAACATTTAGTTTTAACTCCTGTTCTTAGAAAATTTACATTAGCTGTAGTTTATTATAACACACATAACAAACGCATTAACTAACTCCTGACTTAACCACAGACTAAAGAGTCAGGAAAAAATATCTGGGTTAGAATATAGAGAATAACTAATCTTTTGTTATTTTTATAAAAAAGCGATAATATGTTAGGTAGATTACACGTAGGAACTTAAAATTTTTAATCAAAGGAATTTGTTAAAGTGGTATCAATTAAAACTGATGACGAAATAAAGTTAATGAAGGAAAGCTGTAAAATTGCAGCTGAAACATTAAATATGATTGATAAATATATCGAGCCGGGAATAACTACTATTGAGCTAAACCGACTTTGCCACGAATTTATTATTAGCAAGGGCTGTTACCCTTCACCTCTAAATTATAAAGGATTTCCCAAAAGCATCTGTTCATCTATTAATGATGTAATATGCCATGGCATACCTTCTTCCAAACAAAAATTAAAAAACGGGGATATTATAAATATTGATGTAACAGCATATAAGGGTGGTTTTACCCAGGAAGATATTGAAAAACACTTAAAAACAAAAAGAACTGACGAATATTTTCCTCATTTTTACAAAGGTTACCATGGAGATACAAACAGAACATATTTAGTTGGTAAAGTCTCACCGGAAGCAAAAAGACTTGTTGATGTGACTTATGAGTCAATGATGCGTGGTATATCCGTTGTTAAGCCTGGGGCAAAACTTGGAGATATAGGCCATGCAATCCAGACTTATGCCGAGAGCCAAAAATTTTCTGTTGTCAGGGATTTTACAGGTCATGGTATTGGCAGACAGTTTCACGAAGAACCAACTGTTCTTCATTATGGTAAACCAGGAACTGGAATGACTCTGAAAAAAGGAATGACTTTTACAATAGAACCAATGATTAATGCAGGTGGTTACCGGATGAAAATTTTAAAGGATAACTGGACTGCAATAACAATAGATGGTTCACTTTCTGCTCAGTTTGAGCATACATTGGTCGTTACTGATGATGGTTTTGAAATTTTAACAGTTGCTTAGGTTATGTAGTAGGGACAGAACACTGTTCTGTCCCTACAAAGCTATATTTTTTTTGAGGTAATAGAGTGATAAAACTTACAAGACTTGATGGAAGAGAATTTTTTCTTAATTGTGATCTGATTGAATTTTTTGAATCAACTCCTGATACTGTAATTACTTTAAGAACAGAAAAAAAGATAATTGTTAAAGAACTTGTACCAGAAGTATTAAACAGGATTATAACCTATAAACAATCGATTTTTACTACACCTTTTTATCAAAAAGGAAGCAGGATAATGATCAATTCTGATTCTCCTGATCTTTTTTATAATGATAAGGATCTAAAAAATATGAAAAATATCAGAGATATTCAGGATATCGAATTCGATGGCTATAACGAAGAAGATTATGAAGACGATGACGATGAGTAGGGGTTTGATTAATCAAACCTCTACACGTTTTACATCTGTTCTGGCGATTCTATGCCAAATAATTTCAGACCATTACTCAAAACAATCTTACAGGCTTTTGCCAGTGCTAACTTCGGTTTTTGAATTTCTTCACTCATTTCCCTGATTTTATTGTCGGACTTGCTGTAAAAAGTATTAAATGCTGACGCCAAATCATAAAGATATTCGGCAATTATCGATGTGTTATAGTGAATACACGCTTTTTCTACCTGATAAGGAAATTGCTCTAATAATCTTAGGATTATTGCCTCCTCAGGTGAATCAAGAAATTTAAAATCTATTTCTTTTAATTCAACTTCGTTTAAAACTTTTAGCAAACTGGAAATTCTGGCGTGAGTGTATTGGATATAAGGCCCGGTTTTACCGTTAAAATCAATAGATGCTTTGGGATCAAAGGTAAAATCTGTTTTTGCACTATATTGAAGAATATAAAATTTTAGTGCTCCCAGACCAACAATTTTTGAAATCTCATCCAGT
>CAYRDV010000186.1:0-11499 GCA_964422885.1 uncultured Candidatus Sericytochromatia bacterium | reverse complement strand
ATCAGACTTTAATTCAGTTTGTCGAACAGCATAATGAAAAACCTGACTGGTCAATTGCTTTAAAAGAAAAAACAATAAACAATTTATTATTAAGAACTCATGAGCAACAAACAAAGATAAATAATCTGATCTCAAATCTGGTTTTTGATCTGCAAAATCAGGGAATTTATCTTGATTTAAAATTTATAACAAAAGATGGTAATTTCACAGAAGTCCAGTTTAGTTATAAAAATAATTTAATCAGATCTCTTGATATTATTGTTTTGCAGAGGCAAAATTTTTCGGACCTTGAAGAATATATAAAAGAAGCACTTGAGCTGGTTTTAATTAAAATTCAGAAAATATAGAAAGGATAAAAAATGTCAATAATGAAATTTCCTGGTAACGGAGAATCAAGCGAAGATCTATTAAAAAAAATGCAGGCTTTACAGGCTGATGATATAAAATGGCGGGAAGGAAGGACTTCAAGCCTTGTATACTTTGCAGGTGAAGAAGTTACAAAATTACTGGCAGATGCTTACTCAATGTATATTATGACCAATGGATTAAGCCCTTCTTCATTTCCCAGCCTGAAAAAATTTGAAGCGGAAGTAGTTGGGATGACTGCTGGCATTCTTGGTGGTGATTCTGAAGTAGTAGGTAATATGACATCAGGTGGAACCGAAAGTATCCTAATGGCTGTAAAGACAGCCAGAGACAGAGCACGCTCCCTTAATCCCGAAATAAAAGAGCCGGAAATGATTATACCCGTGACAGCTCACCCTGCCTTTGGGAAAGCAGCCCAATATTTATGCGTAAAACCTGTCAGAATACCTGTTACCGAAGATTTTACTGTTGATTTGGAAGCAATGAAAGCTGCAATAAATGGCAACACAATTCTAATGGTGGGTTCAGCTCCTGCTTATCCACAGGGCAGTATTGACCCCATAAAAGAGTTAGCAGCTATGGCTCTTGAAAACAATGTACTTTTTCATGTAGATGCCTGTCTTGGAGGTTTTCTTCTTCCTTTTATGAAAAAGCTTGGTTATGAGCTTAGAGAGTTTGACTTTAGCGTACCTGGAGTAACTTCAATTTCCGCAGATGTTCATAAATATGGTTTTGGCCCAAGAGGGACATCAGTAATTTTATATAAAAATAAAGAGCTCAGAAAATTCCAGTATTTTACCTTTTCCGACTGGCCGGGTGGTTTATATGCTTCACCGTCAATGACCGGAAGCAGACCAGGTGGGGCTATTGCTTCAGCCTGGGCAGTAATGAATTTTCTGGGAGAAGAAGGTTACCTAAAATTTGCTGATATCATCATGAAAACCACTAAGAAAATGATTGATGGTATAAATGCCATTCCTGAGTTAAAAGTACTTGGAAAACCTGATATGTGTGTATTTTCGTTTGCTTCTCCTGAGCTTGATATTTATAGTATTGGTGAAGAAATGGCAAAAGAAGGATGGGGACTTGACAGGCAACATATTCCGGAATCTTTGCATATGATGGTGACTCCTGCTCATGAAGCTGGTGCAGATAAGTTTCTGGCTGATCTAAGAACGTCAGTTCAGATAGTAAAAGATAATCCTGCTCCTCCTCAGGGTATTGTTGCAATGTATGGTGCACTGGCAAAAATGCCTGATAAAAGTATGGCAAACGGATTTCTGGTCGGTTTTTTGGATTCCCTTACGGAGATTTAACTCACCCCCTGCACTCTTGGGTGTAGTTTAAAGAGTGTTATAATTCCATATTAGTGTTATTTAAATAATCCAGGTTAAAAAATGATTAGTCAAATAATTAATTCATTTATTGGTGCATCTTTAATCTTAATAAGTACTGCATTTTTACCAGTAGATTTTTCTACTAATAACCACAAGACCAAAATCCCTTTTTTTAGAATAGCAATGGCAGAAGAAAATTTTGAAAATATTTTAAAATCTGTAAAAAATAAATTAGCTCTTGATACAAGAGTAACTTTATTTGATGTAAAAGTTACTCAGAACGAATCAGGGATAGTTTTGTCTGGAAAAGTTCTGGAGCAAAAACAAAAAGATGAAATAATTAATGCTTTTAAAAATATAGGTAAAATTCAGGATAATATAGAGATTTTCCCTTTTAAAAATATTGGCGAATTATCTTATGGAGTTGCAAATCTTCCATTAATGAATATCAGAGAATTTCCCAAACATTCCAGCCAATTAATCTCTCAATCCCTTCTTGGGGTTGGTATGAAAATTCTGGATAATGACAATGAATGGCTGAAAGTACAGATTGATGATGATGGATATATAGGTTGGGTAAAACAGACGGATGTCTGGAGATTAAATAAAAATGACTATCAGTATTCCTGGAAAGACCAGGATAAAGTTATTCTTACAAAACCAGTTGTAACTCTCTTAAACTCTCAGAATAAAGAGGATAAATCATCACTTAAGCTATATATGACAACAAGATTAGGCCTGTCCGGAGTCTATGAGCCGGTCAAAGTAAATCTTATCGGAGCTTCATCCGAATATTATAAGGTGATTCTTCCTGGTGGAAATAAGCATTATGCCAGAAAAGAATTTTATATTTCCAAAGATTCAGCAAAATTCATTGGTTCAAAACTTATTCCTCACAAAAATGCCGGAAAAGAAATTATTGAAGAAGCTAAAACTTTTATTTCCACTCCATATTTATGGGGGGGAGCTTCATCAGTAATGACTGACTGTAGCGGTTTTACCCAGATGTTATATCGCTTAAATGGTATTTTAATTCCCAGAGACGCAGATCAACAGCATCAGTTTTCAAAAGCTGTAAATAGCAGAGATGAACTTGAACCCGGTGATCTTGTCTTTTTTACAGGTCATGTTGGTATGTATATTGGCGATAAAAAGTTTATTCATAGCTCAGTTGGCTATGGTGGTGTTGCTATAACAAGCTTTGATTCAAAAGATCCTTTATTTAATGATTGGTATATTAAAAATTACAAAGGAGCAGGAAGGATTTTAAATTAATCTGCTATAAATCATTATTATGATGTTAACCTTAGACCAGATAAAAGAAATCCTTCCGCACAGGTACCCTTTTCTTTTTATTGATAAAATAATAGAATTTGAACCTGAAAAAAAAGCAGTTGGTTTAAAAAATGTAACCGGGAATGAAGCATATTTTTCAGGACATTTCCCTGGCAGGCCTATAATGCCTGGTGTTTTTATCATTGAAGCAATGGCTCAGGTTGGGGGTATTATTATTATGCAGATGGAAATAGCCAGAGGAAAACTGGCCGTACTTTCCGGTGCAGATAATGTTAGGTTTAGAGACATGGTTTTACCTGGAGATCAGTTACTTATTACCTCAGAGCTAGTAAATATAAGAACAAAAATAGGCAAAGTCCGGTCAACTGCCAGAGTCGGTGAAAAACTGGTGGCTGAGGCTGATATTCTGTTTTCACTTATAGAATAAATTTATGAAAAACAATATAGAAATTTTTCCTTTTAAAGATCCAGAATCACTGATTCATCCTACTGCAATTATCGATAACACAGCATGTTTATCAGAAGCTGTAAGGGTTGGGCCATACGCAATTATTGGAAAAAATGTAAAAATAGGTAAAGGTTCAATAATTTATTCACATGCAATCATCAATGATTATGTTGAAATAGGAGAAGGCTCACAAATTTATTATGGTGCTGTAATCGGTTCAGAGTCACAGGATCTAAAATCCAAGCATGAAAATAGCTCTGTTATTATTGGTAATTTTAATATTATCAGAGAGTATGTAACTGTTAACAGAGCTTCAGAGCTTGATGGAAAAACTGTCATAGGTGATCGTAACCTTTTAATGGCTTATTCACATATAGCCCATGATTGTATAGTTGGTAATGAAAATGTTTTTGCCAATTCGGTAAATCTCGGAGGTCATTGTATTGTTGGAGATAATTCTGTTATTGGAGGGCTTGTTGGTGTTCACCAGTTTGTCAGAATTGGTTCTTATTCAATGATTGGTGGTTTAACCAGAGCTAATCAGGATATTCCACCCTATTTTACAACTGTTGGTAATCCGGCAAAGGTAGAAGGAGTAAATATTACAGGTTTAAAAAGAAATGGTTTTTCCAGAGAAAAAATTAATTTATTAAAAGAAGCATATAAAATAATTTATTGTTCAGGACTTAATTTAAGTGAAGCTCTGGAAAAACTTTCATCATTAGATGAAATAAAGGAAATAAAAGAGATTATTGAATTCTATAAAGCAAAAAGTAAACGGGGTATTTCCGGCCTTTATTTCCGCACATAAAAAGTGAGGAGGAAGTGAGGCAACAAACTTCGTTTGTTAAGTGAGGTGGCAAACAAGTTTGCCTGTGAGGAGGAAGTCAAGAAGTGAAAAGAGGTGAAACTGAAAGAAGATTCTTTTTCTTCCTTCTCCCTCACTTCCTCCTCACTAAGACAGCTTTAGCTGGCTGACCTCACTGAACGAAGTGGCCTCACTTCTCACTTATTTGTAACTTTAGAATTGGGTTATATCTTTCATTTAATCCAAAACCAAAATTTAAATTTTTTGGCTGTGCAATGATTTCCAAGCTGTTATTTTTAAAAAAAAGATGCCATTCTTTCCAGTCAGGAAAATTATTTGGGCATTTAATGCCATATTTTACATTCGAGATATAGTCTGCAATAACAATTATCATATTGGAGAGCCAGCTGTATTTAACAACATCTTTGATAATTATGAATTTTTTGGAAACTCTGGCCATTTCACCAAGCATTGCCGAAATATCCTCTGTATGATGGAGAGCATCAATGGCTATTACTATATCAAATGAAGCATCAGGAAACGGTATTTTATTCCCGTTATAAAGAGTTCTTTTTATTTTACAGGGAAAATTATCCTGAACATCTATCCCTTCTATTTTTAAAGAAGGTTTCATCTGCAAAATATATGTAGCCATTCTGCCATCATTACATCCCAAATCAAGAACAGAGCTGTTTTCTTCACATAACCCGGAAATATATTTGGCAACGCTTAATTTATAATTATTGCCAAAAAATTTCTGCAAAAATTTTAGATAAAGCCCTGATTTTTTTTCCATTAATCGATAACCAAAAATAGTTTAATAGTTGAATTAATCAGAAAATATTTTACCAGTTTTAAAAATAAATGGGTATGGAAATCTAAATGTTTGCAGGAAAACAGGGAGCTATTTTTTTGATAATCTTTAATCTTCCAAAATTTTTCTAATTTTTTCCAGAAGATCATGAGGGTTATAAGGTTTTTGGATAAATTCCAGACAATTTTTCTGAATAAAGTTAAAATGACCTTTTGAGGTATTATAGCCACTGGTAAATAAAAATTTCATATGAGAGCATTCTTTGATTACCTTTTCATAAACCTCTACTCCTCCTATTTTGGGAAGAACCAGATCGGAAAATATAAGATGAATATTATCTTTTTCTTTTTCAAAGATATCCAGAGCAGACTTACCGTCTTTTGCCAGAATAATATTATAATCACATGACTCTAAAACCCTCTTGATACTATCCTGAATATTTACATTGTCCTCTATTAGTAAAATAGTTTCACTTTTGCCTTTTTTGGAGTTTGTTATATTATCAAACATTATTTCGTCTATATCATATTCAGCAATATTGGTTGTCGGAAAAAATATCTGAAATGATGTACCAATTTCATTACTTTTTACATTAATAAAACCCTGATGTAAATGAACAATGCTATAGACTACTGAAAGACCCATTCCTGTTCCTTTACCCGGTTCTTTGGTGGTAAAAAAAGGCTGGAATATTTTTTCTTTTACTTCTGGAGATATACCACTGCCTGTATCGGAAACATCCAGGCAGATAAATCTACCTGTTTTAATTTCCGGGGTATTTTTATCTATATCTTCAGTTAATTCAATAACCGATGTCTTAACATTTAACTTTCCCCCTATTGGCATGGCATCTCGGGCATTTACACAAAGATTAAGTAAAACCTGTTCAAGCTGAATCCGATCACATCTGATCATATCCAAATTATTGGAAAGCTCAAATTCAATCTCAATATTTTCTTCTATAAGCCTTTTTATAGTATTGGAAAAATCATTGATAATTTTATTTAAACTGTATAGTTTTATTTCCAAAACTTTTTTCCGGCTAAAAGTAAGTATCTGATTTGTTAATTCAGTTGCCTGGCGGATAACTTCCTTTGTATGCTCAATATTCTCTTTTGCAGGATTATCATTGGGTATGCGTTTTTCCATCAGGTAAATATCCATACTTAATGCTGCCAGTAAATTGTTAAAGTCGTGAGCAATACCGCCTGCAATATTCCCAATAGTTTCAAGTTTTTGAGACTGTAAAACCTGCATTTCCAGGTTTTTTTGTTTTGTCAGATTTTCAACTATTACCTCAAAATATAAAACTGATTTAGCTTTATGTTTGATAATACTATTTATTTGTACCAGAATTAAAGAACCATCTTGCTTTTTCCAGTTTACGGAATAGTTTTCAATTTTTTCTGTACTGTGTAAAGATGGCAGAATAAATTCAAGTTCTTCAAGATCATGAAAAATGTGATTAATTGTTTTAATTTGTAAAAGCTTTTCAAGTGATTCATAACCAAGCATTTTAACCAGAGCAGGGTTTGCCGTAATTATTTCTTTTTCAGGTGTGAATTGTAAAATACCTTCAGAAATATTTTCAAATACAGATTGATATTGAAGTTGGGAAATTTGTAATGTTTCTTCAACTTTTTTACGCTCAATCGCATAAAGTATCGAGTGAGAAAGAAGCTTCATATTCTCATAACTTTTTACTATAAAATCCTGTGCACCTAATCTTAGAATCTTTTTTCCCAGTTCTTCATCATTTAAACCAGTAAAAACTATAATTGGAGTATCAGGTAAAGCCTGAGCTGTCAGAATTAAGGTATTAAGCCCCTGTGTATCAGGCAGTGATAAATCAAGTAAAATAATATCTATATTGCTTTCATCAATATCATTTAGAGCATTAAAAAATCTTTCTACATGTTTTATATTAAAATGTACCTTATTATCTTCTGAAAGCGTTTCAGCCACAAGCCTGGCATCAGCAGAGTTATCTTCAATAAGAAGTATGTTAACAGTTCTTAATGGCATAAATTTTTTTAAGTCATGAACTGAATTATGAGTTGATTGGTTCACGGGTCATTACCCAAGTTCTTGCCCCACCATGGGGAATAATAAACTCACTCTTAATTTTAAAGCCATGTTTCTCATAAAAACTGATATTTTTTTCATTTGAGGTTTCAAGACAGGCAGGTATTTTATCTCCGTCACAGATATCAAGAACCGGTTTAAGGATGGCAGAACCAATTCCTTTGCCCTGTAGCTCTGGTAATGTACCAACAGTAGAAAGATAAAAATATTGCGGACCTGCATGATGATTTGATAAAACGGATGCCGCCTGCATTGTTTTTAGTAGCCTGCTCCATCCTACAACTTTTATCCATGCAGGTAATAAAAGCAGATTAAAAATTGAATTTGGGTTATATTTACCAGGTGGGATCCATACAGCGCAACAGTTTTTTTCTTCTGTAGTATAAACATGAGCATATTTAAAACCAAAATGGTTAAGAACAGGAGCAAAAATAGCATCCATTCTGGATAGAATTTTGTCATCATGTTTGACTAACCAATTTGTAAAGGGATCATTCATAAAAGACTTTACTAATACATTCTTTAGGACATGTATATCTTCTTTACGGGCCTTTATTATTTTAAAATCCTTTTTTTTTGCAATACTAGCTATAACTGCGTTTGGCATGTATATTTACTCCTTTTTATCAAATTTTTATTGTGTTATTTGTATTAAATAAGCAAATTTATTTTTATATAACTGCTGCTTTTAGTTTTTTAATACCAGGATTTTTTAACTTGTTTTTACCCTGTATTATTGCCCTTAAACAAAATGATGTTGTAACTTTAGAGTTTTTATAATAAACATATCGACCCTCAATTCCCGGACAAATAAATAAATCTTCCCCATCCCAGCCTCCATCATATTTTTGAGAATCTTTAAGAAAAATAAGTCCTGATTTTATAACAAGTGGGTCTATATCATTAAAAGTAAGTAACCCTAGTAAGGCAAATGTTGTGTCCTGTGGAGAGCTATTCCAACTACCATCAAGACGTTGTTCTTTAAGAATTTTATTCTTGGCTAATTCCATAAATTTATGTTTGATATTCACCGTGTTTAATAAACGGCTCACCTGATAAAATGTAAAATATTCTTTATAATGAGTGCCAACCCACCCATTTTGGGATTTATCAAATTTACTTAAAATATATGAAATTCCTTTTAAGATTAATTCTTTATATTTTTCTTTATCAAACTGATAAAGACCATGATAAAGATTTGACATTACAGCTATACATTCGTTACCAAACCATTTTTTCTCAATATCTTCCTGTTGAAACAGATCCTGATCAAAAATCCAGGTTGGGCATTTACCTGATGCTTCTATATTTAGCTCAAGTAACTTTAGAGGAACATGAAACAAAGAATAGCTTTTAAAGTCTTTAATTTTTCCTACAAGAGATAATAGTTGTCCTAAATCATCAGTATCTGTAGGAATTTTAGTTGTATTAGTATAATAATGCCATCCTTTTTCCCCTTTAAGACTTAACAGATATTTTAAAGTAGCATCAATATTTACATTGGTTTCAAGAAGGGTTTCAAGTATTAATGCTGGTGTAAATAAATTACCTAAAAGCAAGGGTTCATCAAGAAAACCCCACCTTTGAATTTCCCAGGTATCCCGGAACAAGCTGTCTGTTGTAACATGCTCAAGTGCCATTATTCTTGCTTTATCAAGGTCAGTATCAATATTATCAATCAGAGTGGACCTGCTATTTGCATCTTTCATATAGCCTTTTAGTTCTTCCAGTCCGGCAATAATTCCTGTGCAATACTGGTAGGTATCATATATTTTTTCTCTTAATAAAATAGAATTTGGTAAATCCTCAAGCATTTTATCAACATTTGATTTACAAACATCAAAATAACGTTTTAAATCTTTTTCTGCTTTAACTTTTGATAAAATTCTCTTTATTTCAAATTGTTTTTTTATTAAATCATTTTTTCCTGCCAGAGCTAATCTTGCTTCTTCTGCAAATTCAGGGTTTTTACAAAAAGAATAGATCGGAAGACTGCATTTTAAAACAGAAATATCATCACTAAACGGATTGCATAAGATATCATAGTAATCGGTTACAACCTGGGCCAGAGCCCCATAATAAATACCAAGGTTGTAGTATGTTTCAGGAGAACCACCAATTGCTACAATAAAACAGGAAAGAAAACAGGAGAATTCTGCACCAACTTTTCTTTCAGCTATTAGTTCAATTTCATTGATCAATGATTCACTTTGTTCTGGAAGTTTATTTGTATAAGCCAGATCAAAAAACTGGCCTGTAGACATGATATTACCTGATTGATTAAAAAGATTTAAAAGTTCGAGCTTTTTCTTTTTATTAATTCTTAATTTTAAAATTAACTGCTGAGAAATAAACAATAATTTATTGGAAATATTTATAGCCTGGGCTTTACCTACTTTATTAATTACCGGATTTTCTTTTGAGTCATCCTGAACATCATCAACCAAATCGGCAGAGGTATGAAAAAAAGCACAAACTGCAGCTAACTCATAAGCAAGAGGTAATAGATCCTCCCGGTTAAGATCCTTGGCAATTAATACAGGAAATGTCGCAGGAGAAAGTTTACCTTCTTTTATTTTGCAAAGGGTTTTATCCAAAGCCATAACAAGGTTTTCTCTTACCGGCTTTTCTTCATTATCCAGTCTTTCTTTACAAACAAAGAAAATCTTCTGATAAACTTCTTCATCTGAAAACATTAATTAATCTCCATATTTTTTCCTATCAACGAAAAGAACCCCGGTCTTTACCGGAGTTCTAAATCATAAAACTCATTTTTAAGGTGAAAAGAAACGAATAACATTTTCCTCTTTTTTTTCTACTTTAATTTTACCATCTTGTTTTTCTTCTTCAGTAAGAGCCAAATCGAACATTAAACTTTTTACCATTTCAACTTTATCCATAAAACACACTCCCTTTTGTTTAAAAAATTAGCATTTTCTGCTCTGTTTTGAATTTAACATTAATAAGTGTGATATTTCTATTGAATTAAGGTGTTAAATGCGTGTTATTTACGTGACAAAAAAAATTAAACTTTAGAGAAATTTATCGCAAAATTTACCCCTGGGAATTTATGAGAACTAGTGATGATATATATTACATCAAGAATAAATAATGTTAAATGTGTGTTAAGTGTGATATTTACGTGACAAATTAGTGATAAAATGAAACATATATGTTGTTTTTATGTGACAAACATGTTGTTTTTATGTGACAAATTAGTAAAAAAATTCTTTGTTATTGTTAACTAATAAACATTATTTTTAAAGTTAGTTATTTTAGGAAAATTTTTCAATTTGCATTTTATTACATAGTATCTTTATTATTATTTTAAAAGGGACTATGGAAGCTATTAAAGATAAACTTAAATATCATTCATTATTATTGATGACTTCAGTAATAATAATTTTCAGCTTTTTAAATCTTTTCCAGGGCTATTCTCTTGTTGGTAAAACTTTTCAGGGTTTTAGTATCGGCTTCTCATTATATATTTCACCAGGAGCCCAGGAGGAATGGACAGGATTTAATGCCTTTCAGGACTATGACCAGATTATTGCTGTTAATGATAAAAAAGTAACTAACATTGATCAATTTAACCACTTTATTCAAAACACTTTACCGGGAACTCCTATAAAATATACATTTTCCAGAAGTAATAAAGTTTATAATGCAAATGTTCAAACAATGGAATTTACTTTAAAAGATTTTTTTACTACTTATTTCCTAACATTTTTTATAGCTTTATTTTATTTGCTATTAAGTATTTTTGTAATATTTAAAGGACAAAAAGATGATTCTATTAAAGCATTACTTCTTTTTACCTTTTTATTTAGTGGCAGTATTATTTGTTTTTATGATCAGCAATATACTCATAAATTTGTAATTCTAAGTTATTTTATTCAGACTTTTTTGGTTACAAGTTTAGTAGAATTAGGGGTTCTTTTAAGTAAGAAATATTTAAACTCAAATATTAAAAATGTTATTTCAAATCTAAATATATTTATTGCTACTATATTAGGCTCTATAATTATTGTTACCAGTTCTTTTATTAAAAATGATCTTTCTTATTATCCTGTTATAACTGATTTATTTTCTAAAAGTTTTGATTTCCTGGTTTTTTATATTGCCCTTGGTTTTTTAGTTTTTACTGCATTAATTGCCTTTAGCTTTATAAAAAGCCCTTTTAACAGTCTTGAAAAAATGCAGACCAGGATTATTTTTACTGGTGCATTATTATCTTTTACCCCATATATAATATTTTGGCTTATCCCTACACTTTTTGGCCATAAGGCATCAATAAGTAATTTATTACTTACCTTTTCTCTTTTTCCATTTTTTGTAATTTATT
>CAYRDV010000185.1:0-11538 GCA_964422885.1 uncultured Candidatus Sericytochromatia bacterium | reverse complement strand
GAAATTAATGTTTGATTTAAATTTTTTCTGATTTGTTTGCTAAACCAGGTTAAATCTTTAGTTTTACCTTTACCTAAAATAAAAGGAGAGTTAATATGAACATGCGCATCGATTAACCCTGGTAACAAAAATTTATTTTTACAGTTTATTTCCTGAAATCCCAATGATAAATCAAGGGAATTAGTAATTTTTTCAAATTTGCCGTTTTTGACATAGACATTTTGTTTACTGTATTCACCGGTCTCAACATTAATAACATTGACATCCCTGAGAATAAAATTTTCAGCGAATTTTCTCATTGTTGGGCAATTTTTTTATATTAAATAATATTAAGGGTATTATATCAAAAATGAAAAAGTCATTGTCAGTCTGTCTACCATAAATTACCCAGGTTCAGACCACCACATACTAGCAGATTAACTCCGGTAATATAACTAGCTTTTTCTGAGGCCAGGAATAATACCGAGTTTGAAATGTCTTCAGGTTTTCCTAATCTTTTTGAAGCAGTTGCCCCAACAAATTTATCAATTAATTCTTTTGGTGCAGCCTTTTTAAATCTTTCAGTCTCTACAAACCCAGGGCTTATTAGATTAACAGTAATGCCAAATTTAGAATAATCAATTGCCAAATTTTTTGTTAAACCTTCGAGAGCAGATTTTGCCGCACAATAAGCCGGATAGGAAGAAGCACCGAAAACTCCGGAAAGAGAACCAATGCTTATTATTCTGCCCCATTTATTATTTTTCATATCATCAAGAAAAAGCCTGGTTAGTCTGAATACGGCATTTAAATCTATATCTATTGTTTTATACCAGTCCTGCTCATCCATCAGGGTTAATTTCCTTGGAGGTGTAACCCTGGCAGCATTATGAACTATAATATCAATACCACCGATTTCCTCAAAAATACTATCTTTGAATGATGCTAATACTTGTTCATCACTGAGATCCAGAACTCTGTAAATACCTCTGCCACCTTTATCCTTAATTTGATCACAAACGTCAACCAGTTCACTTTCGGTACGGCTTACAACACAAACAGTAACCCCTTCATCGGCAAGAGCCAAAGCAATTTCTTTGCCAATACCCCTTCCTCCACCTGTAATTAATGCCCTTCTTTTTTCTATTCCTAGTTCCATGGTTCTCTTTATAAATTTTAATTTTAATTCAAAACAATTATATCAAAGGTCTATCTACTTATAAACCAGATAACGCATCAGCCAGATCTTCAATCAGAACCTCAGGTTCTTCCAGACCAACATAAAACCTTACAAGATCAAATGATAAATTTGCTAAAGTACTTTTCAGATTTGAATTGAAATATATACATGAAGGAAAAATTAATGATTCATGCCCTCCCCAGGAACAAGCAAGTAAAAATCTTTTTAGAGAGTTACAAAAATTTTCTGCTTTTTCCAGGTTTTCCACTTTTAATTTTATAGTAAAAAGACCCGCACATTTTTTCATTTGTTTTTTTGCCAAGGAATATTGCTCAAAATTTTCATCAAATGGATAAAAAATCTTTTCTACTTTTGGATGAGTTTTTAGATATTGCACAACTTTGGCTGTTGACTCGCTTATTTTTTCCATTCTCAAAGGCAATGTTCTCAGTCCTCTTAGAATTAACCAGGCATCATTCGGAGAAATATTGTTACCCAGAGTCATAAATTCATTCTTAAAAATTTTGTCTATTCTTTCTTTAGAAGAACAGATGATACCTGCAACCAAATCACTGTGACCGCCAAAATATTTACTTGCTGAATAAACAACTATATCTGCACCTAGAGCAAGTGGTTTCTGGAAAAGGGATGTTGAGTAACTATTATCAATAATAGTAATAATGTTGTTTTCTCTGGCTATTTTACTTACAGCAACAATATCCTGAAGCTCAAAAGTATAAGAATTGGGGCTTTCAAGATAAAATACTCTGGTATTTGATTTTATTGCTTTTTTAAAGTTTTCGGGAGAGGTTCCATCTATTAAAGTTGAAGAAATACCAAAATTTGGTAAAAAAGATGTCATTAATTTATTGGTCCACCCGTAAGGATTATTTACACAAACTATATGTTCTCCACTTTTAATACATGAGATAACTGCCGAAGATATAGCCGCACAACCACTGGAAACAATAAGGGCATCTTCGGCCCCTTCCAGAGCGGCTACTTTTTTTTTCAGAATATCGACCGTGGGGTTCATTCCCCGTGTATAACAAGAAATTTCTCTTTCGTGTGCCAGGCCTTTTCTCATCATTTCAATATTTTCAAAAGCAAAATTGCTTGACTGAATTATTGGAGGAGAAATGGCATTAAAATAGTTTTCCCGCTCTTCGCCCAGGTGATTGATAATATAGGAAACATCCATAGGTAAAAACCTTAGTATTTAATATAATTCCCCACAAAGTGGGGCCCCTTTTATTATAGAGAATACGTTGATATTCTTAAAAGGATTTCTTTTGATTATATTCTCTATAATAATAACAGGCTAATGTTAACATCATCAATTTTTTGTGTCAATTTGCTTATTATACAGGTAGTTACTACTTTTAAGGGATTATTACTGAGCTTTTTGTTAAAAATAAGTTAACATATAAACAATAAACGGTAAAATTAAGGTGATATTAACTAGACTTAAACAATTTTCTAATTTTTTTACCAAAAACGGGCAAGTTTTTTTTAAGAATATCTATAAATAAATCATGAATAATTTTTAGTGAGGTAAGTGAAAATGTCTGATGCAGCAATAACTGGTGGAGCAAACGGAGCAGGTAGTGTTTGGAGTGATCTTAAAAGTAATCCTGCAAAATATGTAGGAACAGGACCAACCCCTGTTGAGCAAAAAGCTGCTGAAAAAATAGGTGAAGTTGCGAGCAAAGTAAAAGATTCTGTTGTTAATTTTGTTAAATCAACTGATGCCAGAGTAATCGCTGCAAGTTCTCTTTTAGCTGTATTGCCGGGTGTTCCGGTAGTTGGTAAAGTAATTGCTTTGGGCGTAGCTGGTGGTGCTGCTCTAAATTACCTGACAAAAAATTCTCCCGCTGTTTCAACAACCGCTAGAGCTCTTGGCTCCGCTGCAACAATGGTTGCAGGTGCGGCGATAACTCCAGTTAATCCAATCGCCGGAGTTTCTTTAATGGCCGCTGGTGCAGTTGGTCTGGCCTCAGAAGCTGTGGAAGCAAATAAAACAGTCAAAACCGTTACAGGGGCTACAAAAATTATAGCAGGAGCTGCCACCTCAGTCGTTAACCCAATTGTTGGAGGAATAATAGTTGCTTCTGGTGTTGCAGATATCGCTAGTGCTGCAAATACTGGAAAATCTGCTAACAAAAACATCGGTGCTGCTGCCGCTGCTGGCGCTGTAGCCGGTGCTGCACTTGGTGCCGCTGCTGCTGCCAAAGCTGGTGAAAATGCGGCTCCTCCTGCTGACAAACCAGCTGTAGAAAAAAAGTAAATTAGATCTAAATACTTACCTTTTTATACCTGCTTATTAATGATAATATTAATAAGCAGGTAATTTTATGAGTAAAATTTTAAGAGAAAACATATGAATAGTCAGGAAATTATAAAAAATTTAAAACAAATATCTTCTCAGTTTGAAAAAGAAGAAATAACTGAAATTATAGAGCTTGCAAGTAAAACTGTAATGAATAAGAACCCTTTTTTAGATGAACAGGAGTTAGCAGAAGAAAGTTTGAATAATATAATAGCGATGATTTCATCATTTGATCGGGAATTAGTTAAAAAAGCGAAATCAAAAATTATGGAGCTGATTCCCTAATCTTTTAAATTGTAACTATTTATTATTTATCTATATCATAATGTAATGGTTAATATTGAATATGATAAAATCTTTATTAGTATTAAAATACCTCGATGTTCACATCGGGGTTTCCCCAAATTCTTTGGGGCCGGGGTTTACCCCGGAGTTAATACTAACAGGGGCCCCACATTGTGGGGATTTATTAGCGATGTTTTTTCCATAAAATTTAATTTTGTTTTGGGGTTAAACACTAAATTCAGATGAATGATGAATATGATATTAATCATAAATATGAAGAAAATGAACTTTTTTCATTATTAGTAAACATTTCTTCAAGCAGTGAAACCAGCCTTGATAGGTTAAGTACATCTTTAAAAGTTTTTGTAAAAAAGTATTTTGATAATAAAGATTTTACAAAGCCTGAAAATCCCAAAGATATTGCTCTTAACTGTATTATGAAAGTAGAGGCAATTCTTTATACAATCTATGAGTTAGAACCTGATGCTCATACTGAGGAAGCAAAACTAGAACTTCTCTACTACAAAGACCTTATTCTTAAATCCCTGATTGTTTTGACTAACCTGGATTTTTTTGTTCAGGTTTTAAAGCAAAATAGTCTTTTTAAAGATGCTTATGAGCTTAGGGAAAAAGTAAAAATTGAGTTTAGAATGGAAGCAGCAAAATTAAAAAAGAATTTTGATGAAGCTGAAATTATAAAAATTGAAGAAATAGAAAAAAGACATTTCAAGGATATAAAACCAACTGATTACAGAAAAGTAAAAAATAAAAATTCAGAGAAACAAAACAGAGAAATTGAAGTTATTCCTCTAGAAGAAGAAATAAAGAAACTAAGTTTTGCAGAACGATTTTTACCGAAAAGAAAAACAAGTGTTTCACGGGAAGATGAAGGTTTTAAACTGGAAAAAATTGATCTTCCTGTATTAAAAAAGCCAGATGATGAATCAAAGGCAGAAGAAGTTTTATTAATCTCCTCTACTGAAGACTCTACTGGAGAAGTTAAACTTAAGAAAAAAAATCAGAAAAGTAAAGTAAAACCAGTTTTTCATAAAAAAAATATTATTGGAGCAAAAAAAGAAAATAAAACCTTAAATACTTCTTTATTATCTGAAAATAAAGAAAATACATCTGTAAAAGCCCTTAATACTGATAACTTAGAAAATGATAGTAACACTTTAGATATTCCGGTTCCTGAAATTAAAGAAGATACTAAAGAATCATTTATGGAGAAGTTTTTACCAAAGAAAAAAGCTTCAAAACCTGAGGATTTATTTAGTCTTGATATAATTGAACTGGAAGATGATTACGTCGACCCTTTGGACGGGAAATATTATACAAAGGGTATAAAATATGAAACATCTGATGAAAGTGAAGCTAATAGAAAAAAATCAGAAGAAGAAAATCTTAAAGAAATAAAAAGTAAACCTTTTTCACCACTTGCTAATCTTAAAGAAAAAGTAAAACTAAACACTAAAGATAAGGTTAAAGATAAAGAAACTTCTGCAAAATCACCTATAAGTGATAAAAAGATCATTCGAACTGCTATGGGTTGGGAAATACCAACAGAGTTTTTTGAAAAACATCTGGATATACAAACAAATATATAAATCATATCTTTTATGGTTATTGATTTCTGCTTTCCAAATCCTCCCTTGAAATTGTTTCCTATTTAACCTGTATTTCTCACAAAAAAGATTTAACCACAGATGAAATAAAGATGTACGCAAATTTAAATAAAATATTAATTTTTTAAATTTTTTATTTAATTCTTATCAGCGTTAATCAATATCTTTATCTGAGTACATCTGTGGTAAAAAATTATGAGATATCCGGGTTAACTATTGGTTCATCAGGTATAATGAAATGATGAATACGTAAATACTTAATGTGAAAATTTTAAAACAGGCAAAAATTAGACTAATACTAGGTTTTTAAATTCTTAGTCTAAAAGAAAAAAAAATTAAGAAGGAATAAATGGCTAAAATTGGGGTTAGGCTCCACTCAGGAGAGCTCCGGCTTATTGAAAATAAAGACTCATCAGAATTAGGCGATGATTATGTTGTATATACTGATGATGAAGATATACTTTGCTGTAGTAAAATTATTTTTTTACCAGCCACTCTTGTAATTGAAAGAGGAAATATTAAACCTGTAAAATTTATAAGAGATGCAACAAACACTGATAAGTCACAGCTTTTAAACAAAAAAACCGAGGAAAAAAAAGCTTACAATTTGTGTAGAAAAAAAATAGAAGGGCATGATTTGCCTATGAGGTTAATTGATGCTGTATATACTTTTGATTTTAATCGTTTGACATTCTTTTATTCTGCAGAAAGTCGTGTGGATTTTAGAAAACTTTTAAAAGACTTAACAGGTTTATTCAGAAGAACAAGGATTTTATTAAGGCAAATTGGAGCCAGGGAAGAAGCCCGACTTTTTAATGGGGTTGGGACATGTGGGAGAACGTTATGTTGTAGCACATGGCTGACTGAATTTCCATTTGTAACGATGAAAATGGCAAAAAATCAAAATCTTCCCCCAAATCCTAGTAAATTAACTGGTGTTTGTGGAAAATTAAAATGCTGTCTCTCTTATGAAGATGAAATGTATCTTGAAGGTAAAGCAAAGATGCCGGAAATTGGTACTTATATTGAAGCTGAAGACGGAATTGCTCAGGTAATTAAGCATTACCCATTAACACAGTTATTACAGATAAAATATTATGAAACTGGTAAATATCTTGATATTAAAATCGAATTAGTAAAGTCAACAAATCTTCCTTCTCCTGAAGAGTTTGAGACCGATTTTGCTGAGCTTGATGAAATTTAGTTAAGCATTCCAAAAAATTTGTCTTAGGTATTTTTAATTATGATTGATTTATTAACCCAACTTGTCAGTATTAATTCAATATTTCCCAATGAACAGGAATTATCTGAGTATCTGGAAAACTATCTTATAACTTTAGGTTTTCAAACAGAAAGGCAGTATATTTCCGAAAATAGATTTAATCTACTTGCTGAAAAGGGAAACGGTTCATTTTCATATTTATTATACGCACATACTGATACAGTACCCGTATATGGAAATTGGTTAGAAAACCCTTTTAAATTAAGAGTTTCAGCTGATAAAGCAATTGGCCTGGGTGCTGCTGATATGAAGGGGGGTATTGCAGCAATTTTAAAAGCAGTGGAAAATTTTAATCCCCAAAATTATAAATTAAAAATAGGTTTTGGGGTTGATGAAGAAAATTTTTCAGCAGGTGCTTTCAAAATAACCGAAAGTAACTGGTTAAAAGATGTTAAAGGTATTCTTGTACCTGAATCAAGCCTTCCTGCATATCTTTCAGAACAAGCTGGCAGTATTATTACTCCGGGACGTAAGGGACGAGTTGTGTATATCATAAAAATATTTGGAAAATCTGCTCATGGTGTAAACCCGGAAAAGGGTATCAATGCAATTGAGGAGGCAGCAAAACTGGTAATTGAATTAAGAGATTTAGAAAAAACTTCCCACCCAAAATTAGGTAAGAATACTTATTTTGTCAGAAGATTTGAAGCGAAAACCCTTTCACTTTCAATACCGGATTATGCTGAAATTGAACTTGATTCACATCTTGTCTGCCCGGAAACATCAGAAAGCCTGAAAAAGAAATTGGAAGCATTTATTAATTTATTATTACAAAAAGGCTTTTTAAGATTAGGTGAAAAACAGTTCGAGGTTATTTTTGCTGATAGACCAACTCCTTTTCTGGAACCTTTTATTTTTGACACCAGTTTACCATTTATTAAAACCTGTTCTCAGGCAGTAGAAAAAATTTATAGTGAGTTTAGTTATAATTACGGCCAATCAGTTGCGGATGAAAATGTTTTTGGGTGTACCGGAATTCCCACTTTAACAATCGGCCCATTAGCTGATAACCATCATAGTGCGGAAGAATGGGTTTCAATATCAAGTCTTAACAAGTTATCAAAAATTTACAGAAAGATAATTGAAGATCTTGATAAAGATTCTTTATTATCAGAGTAAGAAATTTTCATAATTTCTGTTAAAATTTATACCTTACCTGATGTAATTAGGGTTATAATCCATTCAGAAAAATTTTTTATCAGTATTAAGGAAACTTTGATTTGTTTCTGTAAAGAAGTAATCTGAATCAAGATTATATTCTATGGGAATTATTAATCAATTTCAAGGAAATTTACTAGGAGGATACAAACTTGGAAAACAACGGAACTGGACATCAAAAATTAGTCTTGGTTGTAGGTGCTGGTCCGGCAGGGCTCTTTTCTGCCAATAAACTGGCAGAAGCAGGACATAAAGTTGTAATATTAAACCGTGATATTAAATATGGTGGCCTTGCAGAATATGGGATTTATGTAACCAAACATAAAATGAAAGAAGGGCTAAGAAAACAATTTAGAAAAATAATTGGCAATCCCAATATTGAATATCTTGGAAATGTTACTGTAGGTAAATCTGGAAAAATTTCATTAGATGAGTTAAAACAGGTAGATTTTGATGCAATTGTAATTTCTGCTGGTGCTCAGGGTACAAAAAATGTTGGTATCCCTGGAGAAGATGCCAAAGGTGTTTACCATGCAAAAGACGTTGTATATCATTACAATTATCTTCCCCCATATAGCGAAATGGAATTCCCTGTTGGTGATAGAGTGGCAATCATAGGTGTTGGAAATGTTATGGTTGATATTGCCCACTGGCTCACACATATTAAAAATGCTAAAGAAGTAATCGCTGTTGCCAGAAGAGGCCCTAATGAAAGGGCTTATACTGATAAAGAGATGAAGGCTATAGCCTATAATATGGACAAAGATGCGGTAAAAAGTGAACTCGAAAGAATACGTCCTGCTCTTGAATCAGTTGAGCAGAATGTTGAAAATACTTATAATGAACTAACAAAAGATTGTAATGAACCATATTACGAAAAACAAAGCCCGACAAAATTCTATTTTAAATTTTTATATTCGCCAAAAAGAATCATAACAAATGAAAATAATGAAGTAGTTGGTCTTGAAGTTGAAAATAATACTCTTCAGTTACGTGATGGAAAAATTGCCGCCAAGGCTCTGGGAACAACCGAAATACTGGATGTCAGTAATGTTGTTTTTGCAATTGGCGACAGAGTTGATACAAATTTAGGCATACCCGTAAATAAATGGGGTGAATTTGTAAAAAATGAAAAACCTTATCAGCATGATCCTGATGCTCATCTGTACGAAGTTTTTGATGATGAAAAAGGTGATGTAATGAAAGGTATGTTTGTTATCGGTTGGTCAAGAAAAGCCAGTGATGGGCTGGTTGGTATTGCCAAAAAAGATGGTGAAACAGGAGCAAAATATGTTTTAAAGTATTTAGAGGGTCCTACTTCAGAATCCAGCCGTAATACCGAAGAAAAAATTAGCCATCTTTTCTCTTTATTTAAAGAAAAAGGAATAACTGCTGTTAATAAGAAGGATATCGAATTTCTTGAATTTGCCGAAAAAGCTGAAGCAGAAAAAAGAGGTATTGAATTTTTCAAATATAATTTTAACAGTGATATGCTAAATATAATTGAACAGGAAAGAAAGGAAATATCTATATAAAATAATATTGTAGTATTATTACTACAACTTTTTTATATTTATTATAAAATAATATTGTATCTGATTATTCAAAATTTTAAGTTGGGAAAAAATGAGTAAATTAGTAATTCATTCGGAAGTTTTAAAAGAATTTGTAGACAAGTTTTTTGTTGAGATGGATTTTTCAACTTTACCGGATTATAAAGATGAACAAACAATTAGTATGCTTTCAAATATTGAAAAAACACTGGTTAAAATACTTGAAGCAAACTATGATGATGATGACGTTGTATTATGGTTTAACAGAGAATTGTGCCTTAGAGGACTGGTTATATTAACTCAATTAGATCATTTTTCTGAGATTTTGTTACGAACAGGATATATGGATAGAGGCCTTATTTTATTAAACAGAGTTGTGGAAAGCTTTAATAAAAAGGTTCTTGAAGATCCTGAAATTGTTAAGGCTATTCAGGAAAACAGGCTGGATGAAGAATTAGAAAAGCATTTTCCAACCGAAGTTCTTAGCAGTAACAGAAGGGATTCAAGTTTTGTTGAACCGATTGATGAAAAAGATCTGAATAAGATACCGACTCAATATGAATCAATTCCTGAAGATTTCTGATTTTCCTTATTTCAGAAATCTTAAAGTGGGGGAATTATAGTACTTTGGCTAAGCAAAACAATGAAGAAGTTATAGACATAATTTATAACTGTTCAAAAGTTGGTATTGAAGTCCATTTAAAGGTTGAAGGCGAGTATAAACAAGGCCTGTTTGGTAAAAAATTTACCAATCAGGTTGTAAGGACATGTGATCTTCAATCGCAGGGTGGTTGTACCATTAAATTGGATCCGGCAATTAGTTCAAAATGTCCTGCTGTTGCTAAAGCGATAAAATCTGCTTTAAAATGATACTAATATATAGTAAAGGTTTATTTAAGAGTAGCAAGTATAAGCCTGTATAATCTATATTTTTAAGTAATGTAGAGAACAAAAACAAAAATATAGGAGAAATTGATATGGTAAAAACAAGGCTTTTAGGATTTTTCAGTATTAGTATTTTTGCTTTAATTTCTCTTTCTGGATGTGGTTCAGATATTGATACCTTCAGTGATATACCGGTTGATAATCCCCAGTTTTCATCAATACAAAGTACTCCTGTTGCCAATTATCCTGCAAGGGAACAAGCTTTTATAAGTAATGTATCCAGGTTTGGGATAAATTTAAATGATGAGCAGATTCGCCAGATTTATACCCAGAGATATGTCAGACCAAGTGGAAAATTTGCTTCAAGACCTGCCTTAAACCTAACTTCTGAGCAGAACCTTGATATTCATTTTAAAAAACACTATAAAGAGTTCAAAGGAATTTCTAATAAAGAACAATATTTACAAAAAGCACTACAGTTTTTAACCCGTGAAAGCCCATCAGCTAACTATTATTTTGATACAACGTCTTTTGCCAAAGGATATCAATCCAATATCGTAAAATATGATGCCCAAACTCATGAATTAAGTGCAGTCAGAAATGATGGCGATATTACCACATTTTATACAAGTGATATGCCATCTCCCAAAAGATTTGTTGTAGTACCGGAAAACCCTCCCCAGGAAGAAGTGAATAGATGATTCTTACTCACTTATACGGCTAAGTTCAAATAGTTTTTCCGCAAAAATTACAATCATATCATGCTGCACAATTTTTTCCCGCCATGAGCCTGGTATTTCCGTTTCACCATAATATGCACCTGCCAGCTGGCCATACATTGAACCGGCTGTATCTGCATCATCGCCCAGATTAACAACTTTCAGGCATCCTTCTTTGTAAGAATCGGTATTAAAAAACGCCCAAAGAACAGACTCAAGGGTTTTTACTACGTATCCTGAATTCTCTATTTCAGGAGGCTGCTTATTTTTATAAGAGCCAAGAGCCACCTCCTCAATTTCCGGTGCTAATGGATAAGCATCCCAGTAATTTGGTATCGGAGCATATTTTTCTGATAACAATTCTGCTTTATCCACACCATTTAGTGCTCCATATAGTAATGCTCCGAAATACCGGCAGGCATCTATTGCTACCTTTGTTCCATGAGTTGTTTTTGAACTTTCACCTGAGACTTCTATTGCTTGTTTTGGTTCATGTCCATAAAACATGGGCACGGGAGCCAGACGCATAACTGAGCCATTACC